>NZ_JAAHGK010000016.1:0-18468 GCF_010672505.1 Okeania sp. SIO2B9
TCTAAATGATCGCGATCGCTTACAAGATTATAGCGATCGCGATCATTTAGCATACGCTATATATAGTGTCTTTGCGTAATATTATGTCCGGTTGAATACTTATAAATAAATGACGGAGTCCTCAGGAGTCAGGAGTCAGGTAGGGGAGCTGTCGGATTGGCGACGTACAGGAGTTAGGAGGGAACAAAGAAGAAGGAAGAGGAAGAGGAAGAAAAAGAGAAAGTTTTTTTATCACTAATTATCCGGACATGATATAAGTCCTGATAATAAGTATTCAACCGGATTTGATATAACAGCCTTTTTGAGCGAACCTCCTAAAACAGAAAATATCGCTGTGCCATGGGTAAAACTGTTGCAGGTTCACAAGTCAACAACTCCCCATCAGCTCTAACTTCATAAGTTTCCGGGTCAACTTCTATTTCTGGCAAAGCATCATTTAATTTCATCTCTTGTTTGCTAATTTGCCGAGTATTTACCACTGCAACTGCTGACTTTTTCAACTGTAGTTGAGCCACAATATCAGTTTCCAGAGCAGCTTGAGAAACAAAAGTCAAAGAAGTAGCAGCGATCGCTCCCCCAAAACTACCAAACATTGGCTGCATAACCACAGGTTGTGGAGTAGGAATACTTGCATTCGCATCTCCCATCTGAGCATAAGCAATAGCTCCTCCCTTAATCACAATTTCCGGTTTCACCCCAAACATAGCAGGTCGCCACAAACATAAATCTGCCAACTTTCCCACTTCCACCGAACCCACATACTCAGCAATACCATGAGCGATCGCCGGATTAATCGTGTATTTTGCCACATAACGTTTAGCACGCAAATTATCATTTTCCCCAGACTCTCCATTCAAAGGTCCGCGCTGAATTTTCATTTTGTGAGCTGTTTGCCAAGTTCTAATAATAACCTCTCCCACACGTCCCATGGCCTGAGAATCAGAAGCAATCATACTAAACGCTCCCAGATCGTGCAGTATATCCTCAGCAGCAATAGTTTCTCGACGAATGCGAGACTCTGCAAAAGCCACATCCTCTGGAATATTTCGGTCTAGATGATGACACACCATCAACATATCCAAATGTTCTTCCAAAGTATTGAGAGTATAAGGACGAGTGGGGTTAGTAGAAGAAGGTAAAACATTTGCTTGACCGCAGACTTTGATAATATCTGGAGCGTGACCGCCTCCCGCACCTTCAGTGTGATAAGTATGAATTGTCCGGTTTTTAAAAGCCTTTATGGTGGTTTCTACAAACCCTGCTTCATTGAGAGTATCGGTGTGGATAGCAACTTGCACATCGTACTCGTCCGCAACATTTAAGCAGGTGTCGATCGCCGCCGGGGTAGTTCCCCAATCTTCATGTAATTTTAATCCCATCGCCCCTGCTAATACTTGTTCGACTAGAGCTTGGGGTTGACTGCTGTTACCTTTGCCCATGAAACCTAAATTTACCGGGAAAGCTTCAGCAGCTTGCAACATTCGGTGAATATTCCAAGGACCGGGAGTACAGGTAGTCGCATTAGTACCTGTGGCAGGACCTGTTCCTCCACCTAATATAGTTGTGATACCAGAAGCGATCGCTGTTTCGATTTGTTGAGGACAAATAAAATGAATGTGAGCATCAATGCCACCTGCTGTTAAAATCATGCCTTCACCCGCTACAGCTTCAGTTCCCGGACCGATGATAATATCTACATTATCTTGGATGTAGGGGTTGCCTGCTTTACCAATTTTGCAGATTTTACCATCTTTGATGCCGATGTCTGCTTTGACAATACCCCACCAGTCGAGAATGAGAGCGTTGGTAATAACTAGATCCACTGCGCCGTCAGCATTGGCAATGGGAGATTGCCCCATACCGTCACGGATGACTTTGCCTCCACCAAATTTTACTTCATCGCCGTAGGTGGTATAGTCTTGCTCGACTTCTATGAATAATTCTGTGTCAGCTAAACGGACGCGATCGCCTATTGTTGGCCCATAAGTTTCAGCATAGGCACGACGGTTGATTCTATAAGCCATATTTATTCTTTACTAAATTGAACAACCTACACTCATAGATTAGTTGTTCTCCGTAGAAATAACTACGCTAACAGTGTAGGTAGATGATGCCTGTTGAAAATACAGAAAATTGAGAAAAGGAAAATTAACTAGCTATTAGCTATTAGCATTTCCGTTTTTAGCAGCTCTGGGTTTAAATCCCCGGTTTCTATAAACCGGAAGGTTGAGGAAGGGTTGAAATCTCCTTCTAAACATTTACTGCTGAGTGCTGAGTGCTGATTGCTGATTGCTTATTTAATCTAAGGTTTAGGGCAAGTCCCTAATTTTCAGTCAACATAAAGACCGCGAGGGTCTGTGTCCCTGAGCCAAGTAATGAAACTTTTATAGTCATCTATATTGTAGGTCGCGATACAACCCACAGTGCCAGGCGAGCCATAATTGCGATTCCAGTCAATATGAATTTCGATTGCACTTCTTTCTGTAGTACCAGGTTCTAAATAATCTAACGGAACAGTTACTGGACCTATACCACTCTGAAAAATATTACCATAATAATTATCTCTCCCATCAGCCCAGATAATATCGTTAACGTACCATTTACTGCTCCATTTACCCAACGTGGAAATTTATTTGCTGCTCCTTGATAGTCTCCTTAGTTGAGCTTTCTTAACATGGTACTACTTTCAAAAGCACCAGTTCCAACGTTATAACAGAAGCATACAAGAGCATCAAACTGATTTTGATTCAGAGGAACTTGAACCAGCCTCAAAACTACTTCTGCTGCTTTGTCGCATTCATACTTTAAATAGAATTCTGCATTTCTTTCTGTAATTCTTTCTCCTAGCTGAACTTTTTTTCCATTGGGGTAACGAATGGTTCCATACCCAATGGTTGGTATTCCTACTGGGTCTAGATCAGCATTCAGAAAAAGTCCTTCCCATTTTTTGACTAAGTTTAGACTATTTTGTAATATTTCCATGCTACAGCTCCAATTTACAACTAAACAGTCATATTTTATGTTAGTTATAGCTGTTTGCAATTTTAATTAAGTACCAAATTATTGAGTTTATAACTAATACATTGATTCCAAACTAATATATTAGTTTCTATAGAATATAAGCTTTCAATTTACAGTTTTTGAATCTTTATTTATATAGTCATAAAAAATCTAAATTTTCATCAATGCTTAAATTGATTTAGCTAGCCATAAATTAACTGATATGCAAACAGCAATCACATTTTTTAGTCTATAGTTGATTTAAAGACTAATCATTGACTGCTCTGTGAATTAAATTTACAGGGATTCTAATAAGTAGGCATAAATCAATATAAAACTAAGATATAGGTGTGAAGTGGGAGAAAAATTTAAGCCTCATCACAATTATTTTATTTATATATTAGTTTGACCAAAAAAATAAGGTCTTAAGCCTCCTCTTTGAAAAGGATAAAAAGCGGTCGTTAGCGTAGCTTCCCGTAGGGTGGGATGGCGAGGAAACCTCGCCATATCCAATCAACCAAGAGAAAAAAAAATCTGTATCTTCTCGCATCCCTATTGCCGGAGGTAATGAATTGACTTACCTATGTAAAATTTTTAAGTGCCTGGACAGCAAGATTCCTGAGAAACAGTTGCTCAAGTGAACATTTCCAACTAAACTAATATGGCAAATTGACTTACATAATCAGGAGAATCAAAAATTGCCCACTCTAGGTGTCAACATTGACCACGTTGCCACAATTAGACAAGCGCGACGAACTGTAGAACCAGATCCAGTAGCAGCAGCAATTTTAGCTGAACTTTCTGGTGCTGATGGTATTACTGTTCATCTGCGGGAAGACCGTCGCCATATTCATGAACGAGATGTCCATATTCTGCGACAAACGGTGCGGACTCATTTGAATTTGGAGATGGCACCTACTACAGAAATGGTGGCGATCGCTCTGGATATTAAGCCTGATTATATTACTCTTGTACCAGAACGTCGCGAAGAAGTAACAACTGAAGGTGGTTTGGATGTTGCTAGTAATATCCCTCGTATGAGAGAGGTAGTAGCTCAGTTGCAAGGAGCAAATATTCCTGTCAGTATGTTTATTGATGCAGAAAAAGCCCAGATTGAAGCTTCCGCAGAAATTCAGGCTAAGTTTATAGAACTCCACACAGGATGTTATGCAGAAGCTACTGATGAGGCCACTCGCCATCAAGAATTGACGATTTTGGCAGATGGCTGCAAAATAGCGATCGCTGCTGGACTCCGAGTTAATGCTGGACATGGCCTCACTTATGGGAATGTTTATCCAGTTGCTTGTCTAGAAGGTATGGAAGAACTCAACATTGGTCATACAATAATTTCTAGGGCGGTACTTGTGGGTATGGAGCGAGCTGTCCGCGAGATGAAACAAGCCATTAATGGTTTTCATTAATGGATAATGGATAATGGATAATGGATAATGGATAATGGATAATGGATAATTACCTCTCCTTAAAAGTCAGAAGATTGACCAATAAGGAAAAAGTTTATTTTTTCCCCCTTGAAAGGGGAGGCAGAGTAAGCTGAATTGTTTAATTATTTAATTATTAATTATTCGGTAATTACTAATTTTTGTTTATTGATTGAAATGCAAACCTATTATTATGTTTTAGCTAGTAAAAAATTTTTACTAGAGGAAGAACCCCTGGAAGAGGTTTTTAGAGAACGCACCAGAGATTATCACGAAAAGGAAAAAGAAATAGATTTTTGGTTGGTTCCTCAACCTGTTTTTTTAGAAGCTCCAGAAATGGCTAATATTAAGGCTAAATGTCCTCAACCTGCTGCAGCGATTATTTCTACTAACCCTAAATTTATTACTTGGTTAAAGTTACGTTTGGAATCTGTAATTACAGGTGAATTTCAAGCACCTTCAGATTCTATCCCAGAACCTTTAGCTTCTGTTGAGGATGCTTCTGTGATGCGCGCGCATCACGAGATGTTCACCGTGGTCTCTGGCCTGATCGAACTGGAGGCGGATGATGGCACTATCACCCGCGTAGGCCCAGGACAGGCCGGGTTTATCCCCAAGGGCTGGAGCGGCATCTGGCGCAATATCGAAGAGACGCAAAAAACCTATATGTTGCTGAAGGCCGTTCCCGGTGAGGCGACATGATCACGGTCCTGTCCGAGGCGGATCTTGCGCATATTGCACTTCCGGATGACGCGATACGCAAGGCGGTAGAACTCGGTCTTCAGGCGCAGGCTGAAGGACGGGCGATTGCGGAACCGACCTCTGTCTTCAATCCGGTGCCCGGCCGCGATGATCTGATCGCTGTGATCCGCGGATCGCTGCCCGATGAAGGCGTGGCACTGGTCAAGACCGTTGGCGGCTTTCCCGGAAATGCCACAAAGGGGCTGGCAACAAATCCGGGGTGTTTGACCTTGATCGAAACGGACACTGGGCAAGTCACCGGGCTTTTGCCAGCGGCACGTATCACGACAGAACGCACCGCGATGGTGACGGCGATTGGTGCGGCGCGGTTGGCGCGACCGGGTGCCAAGGTGCTTGGCTGTATCGGCTCTGCCGGGATAGGGGTGCAGTCGCTACGCAATATTACCCGCGCTATACCACTGGACGAAATCCGTTTGCATGGCAGGGACAAGGCGNGTCGGAATTAATATTTTTAACTTTTGTCCAAGAAATAAGGTCTCAGACCTTTCCTTCCTTTTAAAAGGATCGGGAGTTACGCAAAATATGAAAATATTAATTCCGACTTCTATTAAGTCAGATTAATTAATCATCATATAGGAGGATTATATAATTAATTAAATTAACAATTAATCATTCCCTATTCTTTTTTTCAGAGTATTTAAAACTCATCATTTAAATGCCCAAATATAAAATTGGTCTGTATATCATAACACTACAACTATACTCACCCTTAAAATACTGTGAATTAACCCTTAATTGTCAAACAAATAAATATAAATCTATGCCGCGTCGCCAAGATATACGCAAAATTCTACTTGTTGGTTCTGGTCCGATTGTAATTGGCCAAGCTTGTGAATTTGATTATAGTGGTACACAAGCTTGTAAAGCTCTTAGAGAAGAAGGATTTGAGGTTGTGCTGGTCAACTCCAATCCAGCTACAATTATGACAGACCCAGAAATTGCCGAATGTACTTACATCGAACCCCTGACTCCTGAACTTGTAGAAAAAGTCATTGCCAAAGAACGACCAGATGCTCTCCTACCCACAATGGGCGGTCAGACAGCTTTAAATATATCAGTATCTTTGGCCAAAAATGGTACTTTAGCTAAGTATGGTGTTGAGTTAATCGGGGCTAAACTACCAGCAATTGAAATGGCCGAAGACCGACTGCTATTCAAGGAAGCAATGGCTCGAATTGGTATTCCGGTTTGTCCATCGGGTATTGCTAGCAACTGGGAAGAGGCAAAAGCGATCGCTAATGAAATTGGTACTTATCCCCTAATTATTCGCCCTGCTTTCACACTGGGAGGGACAGGAGGAGGTATTGCTTACAATCAGGAAGAATACGAAGTAATGGCACAAGCAGGGATAGATGCTAGTCCAGTATCTCAAATCCTAGTGGAAAAATCGTTGATTGGTTGGAAAGAATATGAATTGGAGGTAATGCGAGACTTAGCAGATAATGTAGTAATTATCTGTTCGATCGAAAATATTGACCCGATGGGTGTACATACTGGAGACTCAATCACTGTTGCTCCAGCTCAAACGTTAACGGATAAGGAATATCAACGACTGCGAGATGCTTCGATTAAAATTATCCGGGAAATAGGGGTGGAAACTGGGGGTTCCAATATTCAATTTGCAGTCAACCCAGTAAATGGAGATGTGATTGTGATTGAAATGAACCCACGGGTGAGTCGCTCTTCAGCTTTGGCGTCAAAAGCTACTGGTTTTCCTATTGCTAAAATGGCAGCAAAATTAGCAGTGGGTTACACCTTAGATGAAATTCCTAATGATATTACTAAAAAGACACCAGCTAGTTTTGAACCAACTATAGATTATGTTGTCACGAAAATTCCTAGGTTTGCTTTTGAGAAATTTCCCGGTTCCCAAGCAGTGCTGACTACTCAAATGAAGTCGGTGGGAGAAGCAATGGCAATAGGTAGGACATTCCAGGAGTCGTTTCAGAAAGCATTGCGGTCTTTGGAAACAGGTAGGGCAGGTTTTGGTAGCGATCGCTGGGAAAAGTTACCCAGTTTAGAACAAGTACGCTCCGGGTTACGCACACCTAACCCAGAGAGAATGTTTACAGTACGTCATGCTTTGTTACTGGGAATGACTGTAGAAGAAATATATGAGTTGACGGGAATTGATATTTGGTTTCTGGATAAGATGCGGGAGTTGACCGATACAGAAAAATTGATTAAGCGCACTCCGCTCAACGAATTAACAAAAGAGCAGATGTGGGATATTAAACGGCAAGGTTTTAGCGATAGCCAAATTGCATATTGTAGTAAGACTGATGAGGATGAGGTCAGAAGTTATCGGTTGAGTTTGGGTATTAAACCTGCTTATAAAACGGTGGATACTTGTGCAGCAGAATTTGAAGCACTGACACCTTACTATTATTCTACTTATGAAGAAGAGTCAGAAGTTTTGCCTTCTGAAAAACGGAAAGTAATGATTCTGGGAGGGGGACCTAACCGCATTGGTCAGGGAATAGAATTTGATTATTGTTGTTGTCATGCTAGTTATGCTCTGGGAGAAGATGGGTTTGAAACAATTATGGTTAACTCTAATCCCGAAACTGTTTCGACTGACTATGATACGAGCGATCGCCTTTATTTTGAACCTTTAACTAAAGAAGATGTACTAAATATTATTGAGGCGGAAAACCCGGAAGGAATTATCGTTCAGTTTGGCGGACAAACACCTCTGAAGTTAGCGGTTCCTCTGCAAAAATATTTAGAGCAAACAGAAACTAAAACAAAAATTTGGGGAACTTCCCCAGACTCTATCGATACCGCAGAAGACCGAGAAAGGTTTGAGCAGATTTTGCGAGATTTAGATATTCGTCAAGCTGCTAACGGTCTCGCCCGCAGTTTTGAGGATGCGTTGGAGGTGGCGCAGAAAATAGGTTATCCGGTAGTAGTGCGACCATCCTATGTTTTGGGAGGCAGGGCAATGGAAATTGTTTATTCTGACCAAGAGTTAGAGCGTTATATGAAGTTTGCGGTACAGGTGGAACCGGAACATCCGATTTTGATTGACAAGTTCCTAGAAAATGCGATTGAAGTGGATGTGGATGCCATTGCAGATAGTACTGGTCAGGTGGTTATTGGTGGAATAATGGAACATATTGAAGAGGCAGGTATTCACTCTGGTGACTCTGCTTGTTCTATTCCTTATCAAACTTTAGCTCCTGCTGCAGTGGAAACAATTCGTAAATGGACTGTTGCTCTGGCAAAAGCGTTGAATGTTATCGGGTTGATGAATATTCAGTTTGCGGTGCAAGGGGAAACAGTATATATTTTGGAGGCAAACCCCCGTGCGTCGCGAACAGTACCTTTTGTGTCTAAGGCAATAGGAACACCCTTGGCAAAAATGGCATCGCGAGTCATGTCTGGAAAAAAGTTAGAGGAATTGGGTTTTGTGGAGGAACAGATACCCGAACACGTTTCTGTGAAAGAGGCGGTGTTACCGTTTGCGAAATTCCCCGGTACAGACACAATATTAGGACCGGAAATGCGCTCTACTGGAGAAGCGATGGGTATTGATGTTGACTTTGGTAAAGCTTTTGCCAAAGCACAGTTATCCGCAGGGCAAAAATTACCTTTAGAGGGTACAGTGTTTGTGTCGATGAGCGATCGCCATAAAGAAGCAGTTGTGCCAGTGGTTAAGGACTTGATTGAGTTGGGTTTGAAAGTGATAGCTACTGAGGGAACTCGGAAGGTATTGTGTTTGCATGGTTTGGATGTGGGGTTGATGTTGAAGTTGCATGAAGGGCGACCAAATGTTTTGGATGGGATTAAAAATGGAGAAATTCAGTTGATTATTACGACTCCTTCTGGGGAGGAAGCGCGTGCTGATGGGATTAAAATTCGGCGGAGTTCGTTAGATTATAAGGTGCCATTAATTACGACTATTGCTGGTGCGAAAGCAACGGCGGCGGCGATTCGAGCGTTGAAGTCTGAAGTGTTGGAAGTGAAGGCGATGCAGGATTATTATTGAAGAAGGAGTCAGCATACAGGAGTCAGGAGTCAGAATGAAAGAAGGAGTCAGCATACAGGAGTTAGGAGACAGTAGTATAACCTAACCCCCCAACCCCCTTCCCTTGTAGGGAAGGGGGAGAATATTCCAAAAGCAGGAGAGGGGTTGGGGGAGAGGTCTTAATTTTACAACCAACAGTCAACCCCGTAGGGATGTTTCATGGAACGTCCCTACATTTTTCAAAAAGATTCTTATAAAAAAGTAGTGGTACTTAGACATTTTATGGTCTAAAAATGGCTTATAGTCAGTCTAGATCAGGGAATTTTGAGCCTATTTTCTACTTCTGTTTTGTGTAAGTCTCACTAATTATAGCAATGTGCGCTGGCATATTTACAAATTACAAGAGGTTTCCAATAGCTAAAAGTCTTGTATTATCGGTCTTTTATTCCCCCTGTTGCCTGTTGCCTGTTGCCTGCGCACAGCGCTATATTTGTGCCTACCTATTTCATTAACTTTAGCTAACAGTTAACTAATAAAGAGGGAGCAAAGTTTAATTTATCACCCCCTCAACTTTTTACTTCCCTTTGCGATCGCTACTTTCATGCCACAAAGTTGCTATAAATTGAAAATTTCCGTAGTAACGCACCTAGCGATCGCTCTGTTAATCTACAACTCCAAATAAAATTCCACTATCTTGAGAATATTTTTTATACAAAGTTTTATTATATCACTTCCAGCCTTTTTAGATGTACTAACCAATAAAAATTTCTATAATTTATCTGAAGCCGTAATAAGACTATTATTTAAGCATAATATCCGGAAAACTTAGTCTAGCTTAATCAAAACTTTATAAGTACTGTTGCCATAGCTATACACCTCAAGCCTTTATCTAGTAGTTAATTCCACTAATTTTAACTACTAAAAACACCGTAGATGAAATTAAAGATTCTGTAAAATTAGACAAAAAGGGTTGCGAAAATTTCGGGGGGGGGTAGATTAATGTTGTAGGCAATAAATCTTAACTCAGGAAATTTAATCATGTTGAAAAAGCTTTCAAATGTTAAACAACTATCAGTAGCCACAGCAACAGTAGGCTTAATGACTTTAGGTGCCACTGTCGCTCATACCCAAGCGGCTAATGCTGCTGCCATTATTAGTAATGGAGTTATTCAAATTGGAGTTAACGATGAGGGACATTTGAATATACCTGGAGGTACTCCTTCTAGTGGAGTAGGAACAACAACTGTCGGTTTACGATTTCTTCCTACCGGTGCAGAATTTACTGCCCCTGGTTTGATAGCTGAGGGGTGGGGTGTTGCTGATGCTGCATCTGGTCTCACTGGTTATGCTAACGTTGATATTGATGGTGTTCAAAACCTGGATTTAGTAAGTTTTACTGCTACTTCAACTACAGCTACTTCAGTAGTATCAATTGATGATGTTTTTCTAGTCACTCATGATTACAAACCTTCTAGCGAAACTCCTTTCTTATATGATGTAGAGGTAACTATCGAGAACATTAGTAGTTCTTCAGTGGATGATGTTCGCTATCGGCGCGTTATGGATTGGGACATTGAACCTACTGCTTTTCGTGAATTTGTAACTATTCAAGGAACAGAGGAAGCAACTAATGTACTATTTGCTAGTGATGATGGGTTTGCTAGTGCTAATCCCTTATCTAGCCGATCTTCGAGATTATTCACAGGAGATGCAGTTGATAGTGGTCCTAGCGATCATGGTGCTTTGTTTGATTTTGGATTTGGCTCACTAGGTAGTGGAGATTCCAAGAGCTTTAATATCTTTTATGGAGGTGCATTCACAGAAGTTGAGGCATTGGCAGCATTAGGTGCTGTAGGTGCGGAAGTTTATTCTCTGGGTCAAGCAGATGTGCCAGGAGGAGCTGACATAGGAAGTCCTAATACAGGTATCTTTGCTTTCTCTGGAGTTGGTGGTGTCTCTATGACTGAAACTCCTACTGAAACTCCAGAACCTGTTTCTATACTAGCCTTACTAACTTTAGGTGCTTTAGGTACAACTTCCCTGAAACGCAGACAAAAAGAAGAAAAGTAGGTTCACAGGTCTAATTTCTGGCAAACCTACCTCAATTTTAAAAGCTAACTATAAGTATAATCGAAATATTCGATTCTGAGAAGATGCAACCAAAAAATATGAGGTTGTGTCTCTCAACTTTTTCATGTAATATTTTGTCCAGCAAAACAATTGTCATTGCCAGCGACAGCATTTGCAGAGCATTCCGTCAGGAAAGCAATCTCCAGAACTCAGGGATGACTATGCTAAAAACTGCTCCGCTAAATCTTCATAAATCACTATCTGATCGAAATTCATACCAAATCCAATTACTATAGACTACAATATTTTATTGATAAAACCTTAATATATATGAATTTTAGCTTACTTATTTATGGTCTAGTTGACTACTCCCCGGACTTAAGTCACGGGGATTCTAAGCAGATACTACGCAACAGGATAAATCCGTGTTGCTCCGTTTCTTCTTAGCTGACCAAAGATATATTCTTTGGGGACAAGTCAAAATGCCCCTACACAGTCGGCTTAAGTTTAACCCTAGCTTTCTGCTTACTTTTGTGATTATATTTGCAGCNTTACTTCAAAGTTGCCAATTTTGAGTGGAGTAGCTAATTTTTGTTTTAATTCAGCAGATAGAACAAAAATTAGCTACTCCACTCAAAATTGGCAACTTTGAAGTAAAAAGTCGCGTACTTCAATCACCATTATCAGGAGTAACAGATTTAGTATTTCGTCGTCTAGTACGTCGTCATGCTCCAGAGTCAATGATGTACACTGAAATGGTAAATGCTACAGGGTTACATTATGTGAAAGAATTACCTCAAATAATGGAGGTTGATAATAATGAGCGACCAATTAGTATTCAATTATTTGATTGTCGCCCTGACTTCTTAGCAGAAGCAGCAGAAATGGCTGTAAAAGAAGGGGCGGATACTGTTGATATTAATATGGGTTGTCCTGTTAATAAAATCACCAAAAATGGCGGTGGTTCTTCATTATTAAGACAGCCAGAATTAGCTGGAGAAATTGTTAATAAAGTCGTAAAAGCCGTACCTGTTCCTGTTACTGTAAAAACAAGAATTGGTTGGAATAATCAAGAAATTAATATCCTTGAATTTGCTAAAAGAATGGAAGATGCTGGTGCTCAAATGTTAACTTTACATGGTCGGACTCGTGCCCAAGGATATAATGGGCCAGCAAGATGGGAATGGATTGGTAAAGTTAAGGAAATACTTTCTATTCCAGTTATTGCTAATGGGGATATTTTTTCTGTCGATGCTGCAATACGTTGTTTGGAGGAAACTGGTGCTGATGGGGTAATGTGTTCTCGTGGTACTTTGGGTTATCCTTTTTTGGTGGGAGAAATTGATTATTTCTTGAAAAATGGTGTGGAAAAAGTAGCGCCTACTGCAGTAGAAAAATTGGAATGTGCTAAAGAACATTTACAAGCACTATGGGAATATAAAGGCGATCGCGGTATTCGTCAAGCTCGCAAACACATGACTTGGTATGCTAAGGGTTTTCCTGGAGCGGGGGAGTTGCGGGGTCAATTGGCAAAAGTGGAAACAGTGGAACAAGGTTGTGATTTGATTGACAAAGTAATTGAAAATTTGGCGTTGGTAAATTAGTGTATGATGTTAATCTTAATTATTTAGGAGTCAGGAGTCAGGAGTCAGGAGTCAGGAGAAAAGAAAGAAGAATAAAGAGGAATAGAAGGAGAAAGTTTTTTGTTTGTACTCTTATCTGGGCAAGACATCATACCTCAAATTACCAACGCCGAAAATTTATAGTAAAGCAGGGAACAGGCAACAGGCAACAGGCAACAGCAAGAGAACCATTTCTCTGTTTCAGGTTCATCAGCATTTTATGTCAAACGCCAATTCGTTCCTTGTTATAAGATGTCTAATAGACATCTCCAATAATAAAAAATAAAATCAATTATTCTACATAAATTATCAATTCTTTCCCCCTATTCCCTACTCCCTACTCCCTCTTTTCTGGAGATGTCTAATAGACTGGATATTTGCTGACTATACCTATAGACATCTCCAAAAATTAAAAATAAAATCAATTCTTATCCATAAATTATCAATTATTTCCCTCCTGGGAGGGGTTAGGGGTTGGTTCCCTGTTCCCTGTTCTCTCTTTTCTGGAGATGCCTGATGATGATTATGAACCACAACTGCCAAAGTCTGGGCTACAATCTAATTCACAGCTACCACAATCTAATTCTGGGAAATCACAGCTATCACAATTACAGTTTGGCAAAGCAGACTCACAGCTCTCTTCGGCTACATCACCGCAACAATTAATGAACTTAGAAGGTTGTTTTTTTTTGGATTTCTTTTCGAGACTAACTGCCTGTAACTTCAAAATTTGATTAGCCTCTTTACAACAAGTTTTAAACCTTTGACGTGCAGCTTGAATAGCTCCTGAAAAATCTTGCTCAATAAACATACGCTTAATATAATGAGAACAAGATTCATCATTGTACAATATTCTATGGGCACAAGAAAATCCTGTTCTCGGCGAAATGTACTGTTGATATCCGTCAATCAAAGCAACAGCAATTTTATTCATAACAAATGAAGATATTAATTCAGGCCAATTTATACTACAAAAATTAAACCCTCATTTCCCAAGACGTACCTCTATTGCCTATTTTTATCAAAAAATCATGTTCGGACGGGTCAATTATAAATAAAATTTAAGGACTGACAGTACCTACATTACCAAAGAAATACTGAAATTATCTTTACTTTCCTCCTTTCTTCCCTCCTGACTCCTGACTCCTGACTCCTGACTCCTCACAACAGTTATTTTATTAAGTATTCAACCAAAGATAATATTACAGAAGTCCATTTTCAGAAAAAGTATCAAATTATTAAGGTCTGTTGCAATTTCTTCACATATCCTCAGAGAATCAACTACGACACCCAAGTCCGTGATACCATCCCAACTTGTAAGTATAAAAAAAAGATTGGGAGAAGACCTTTGACTCTGAGAGTTGCTGTTGTTGGTTCTGGCCCAGCAGGTTCATCTGCTGCTGAGACTTTAGTAAAAGCAGGTATTGAAACTTATTTATTTGAACGTAAACTAGATAATGCTAAACCTTGCGGTGGAGCTATTCCTCTGTGCATGGTTAGTGAATTTGACCTACCAGCAGAAATTATTGATCGCCGTGTTAGAAATATGAAAATGATATCTCCCTCTAATGTTGAGGTGGATATCCATATACAAAAACAAGATGAATATATAGGTATGTGCCGTCGGGAAGTTTTAGATGGCTTCCTGAGAGACCGGGCAGCTTCTCTCGGAGCTAACCTAATTAATGGCACGGTTTATAAACTGGATATTCCTACTAATGATAGAGACCCCTACACTCTTCATTACTCTGACCATTCAGAAGGTGAAATCCAAGGCACAGCTAAAACCTTAAAGGTAGATTTAGTTATCGGAGCTGATGGGGCAAATTCCCGTATAGCTAAGGCCATTGATGCTGGAGATTATAATTATGCGATCGCTTTCCAAGAGCGTATTCGTCTGCCAGAACATCTCATGGCATATTATGAAGACCTAGCAGAAATGTATGTGGGTGATGATGTTTCTCCAGACTTCTATGCTTGGGTATTCCCCAAACATGACCACGTTGCTGTGGGTACTGGCACAATGAAACCTAACCAGGCCAGAATTAAACAGTTACAAGCAGGTATTCGCGCTCGTGCTGCAAAGCGTCTGGAAGGTGGAGAAATTATTAAGGTAGAAGCTCACCCAATTCCCGAACATCCTCGTCCTCGTCGGGTTCGTGGTAGAGTTGCTCTAGTGGGAGATGCTGCTGGTACTGTAACTAAGTCTTCTGGTGAAGGTATTTATTTTGCGGCTAAGTCTGCTCGGATGTGTGCTGAAACTATTGTGGAGACTTCTAATAATGGTGCGACTATTCCCACTGAAGCAGATTTAAAGCTTTATTTGAAGCGGTGGGATAAGAAGTATGGCATGACTTATAAAGTATTAGATATTTTACAGAGAGTATTCTATCGTTCTGATGCTACCCGCGAAGCTTTTGTAGAAATGTGTGCTGATATGGATGTGCAGAAGCTAACTTTTGATAGTTATTTGTACAAAACTGTCGTACCTGCTAATCCTTTAGTTCAGATGAAGATTACTGCTAAAACTATTGGTAGTCTTCTCCGGGGTAATGCTTTAGCACCCTAGTGCCGCTACACGGAAGTTAAAAGCGAGTGCGTAATTCTGAGGTCCCCTCAGAATGTAAGACGCACTCAAGACAGTCAATAATTTTTGATTTGTAATTGTTTTAGGATTTTGTAACTGGTCAGTTATTTCTGCCATCCTGCACTAGATATGTTAAAGTCCAAATTTAATTAAGTTAATATTAAAGTCCTGCGGAATATTGCTGCGGGATTTTAATATCAATATGTAGAGTATTTTGCATACAAGTTAAATAAATATATTCTACTAACTACTAAAAAATATGGGGCTGTGGCTCAGATGGATAGAGCAAGCGCCTCCTGAAGTATCGGGCACCATGTGAGGAAACTCCGTGAGTGAATGTGGTCAAATTCAAGGAAGCCTAAGTCTATATATTTGTAGATATGGTAATCTTGAGCCAAGCTTTACCTAATTATTGGTGAAGAAGGTGCAGAGACTAGAGTTTTAAGAAGAAATAAAATTCTGCTTAAACTAGGCCACCACCTAAAGCTATTTAGAGCTATGGTGAAGGGATAGTCCAGAGAGTGGGGAAACTCACACAAATCTGAAGCGCTAGGTCGCGCGTTCGAATCGCGCCAGTCCCGTTTTCGGCGTTGGTGAAGTGGGTGTATGATATTAATCTTAATTATTGAGGAGTCAGGAGTCAGGAGTCAGGAGTCAGGAGGGAAGAAAGAAGAAGCAAAGAGTAGTAGAAGGAGAAAGTTTTTTGTTCGCGCTCTTATCCGGACATGATATCATACCTCAAATCACCAAAGCCAAAATCAATCTTATGACATCTTTTAGCGATGCTCGGCAGTATGCTCCGGCAACTGAACGCAACCGCTCATTTATCTTGGAAGTGCTACAGCGAGTTTTGCCTCCAACGGGAAATATTTTAGAAATTGCTAGTGGTACGGGAGAACATTCTGTTTTCTTTTCTCCCCACCTGCAACCTCGTCAGTGGTTTCCTTCTGACCCTAACCCAATGTTGCGGGAGAGTATTGTAGCTTGGCAACAACATAGTCCGTCAGATAATCTGCATTCTCCTCTTGATATTGATGTACGAGAGTCGGTTTGGGCGGTGGAAAAAGAGGGTACTGAGATTGCTGCTATTGTCAATATTAATATGATTCATATTAGTCCCTGGTCAACTTGTCTGGGGTTAATGGCAGGTGCGGGACGTTTGTTGCCAAAGGACGGGGTGCTGTATTTGTACGGTCCATACAAACAAGGTGGGGAACATACTACACCAAGTAACCAGAGTTTTGATGAGTCTTTGCGTTCTCAAGATCCTGAGTGGGGAGTGAGAAATTTAGAAGATGTTATCGCAGTAGCGGAGAAGGAGGGGTTAAGGTTTGTGGAGGTGGTAGAAATGCCTGCAAATAATTTGTCTGTGATTTTTCATAAAAACTAATATCATTGAGAAAATGGGTTTGCGTAGATTGCGTTGAGGAAAGTTAGTGCCAGCTTATCCGTTAGGATAAACCCAACACATATCTATTTCTATCGGTCTTTTTTTTGTGTTGCACTGCGACTTTTTTTGAGGTTATATCATGTCTGGATAATTAGCGATCAAAAAACGTTATCCTTTTCTTGCTTTTTCCTTCTTCTTTCTTCCCTCCTGACTCCTACGTCGTTTATTCATAAGTATTCAACCAGACATGATATCACATTTTGAAGTGCGGAATGTGGGTTCCTATTCTTGTTCCAATTCCCCACTATTATCATCATTGCCTATTTCAAAATTAACGCAACTTCCTTGGCAAAATAAGTCAAAATTAAATCCGCACCAGCTCGTTTCATGCTCGTTAAAGTTTCCAACATCACCTTTTTTTCATCTATCCAACCCTTCTGACCAGCAGCTTTAATCATGGCATATTCCCCACTCACGTTATAAGCAGCTACAGGTAGATTTGTTGTCTTTTTTACCTCACAAATAATATCTAAATAAGCAAGCGCCGGCTTGACCATCACCATATCTGCACCTTCGGCAATATCCAAAGCTACTTCTTTGATGGCTTCCCTAGCATTAGCAGGGTTCATTTGATAAGTCTTTTTGTCCCCAAATTTTGGCGCAGAATCCAAAGCATCGCGAAACGGGCCATAATAAGCTGAGGCATATTTAGCAGAGTAGGCAAGTATTCCCACATCGAAGTATTCCGCAGCATCCAGAGCTTTGCGAATTGCTCCAATACGCCCATCCATCATATCTGAAGGAGCAACAATATCAGCACCTGCTTCAGCCTGGGATAGTGCTTGTTTGACCAAAACTTCTACAGTAGAGTCGTTGAGAATGACTCCATTTTCCCCCACAATACCGTCGTGACCTTCGCTGGAATAGGGGTCGAGAGCTACATCAGTAATGACGACAATATCTGGTATTGTTTGTTTAATTGCCTTTACAGTTCTTTGTATTAACCCATCTGGGTTGTAACTTTCGGTACCAACATTGTCTTTTTTAGCTTCCTCAACTAGGGGGAATAAAGCGATCGCATTAATTCCTAAATTATAAGCATCCTCTATTTCTTTGAGCAGTAAATCTAGAGTATAGCGATAACTTCCTGGCATCGAAACAACCTCGACTTTTTGCCCTTCTCCTTCCATCACAAACAATGGATAAATTAAATCATTGACCGTCAACTGGGTTTCCTCAACCATACGTCGCAAAGCAGGAGTGCGGCGGAGACGACGGGGACGCTGTACGCCAGGAAATTCTGTGGACAAATTTGTTTCTGTCATGGGTAGATTACTTAACCTAATATAATTGATAGTCATTAATAATAATCAGAAATTGACATCTAGTCAATAGCAAAATCTTGTAGGGACGTTGCATAATAAAAATGCGTTTCATGTTACGCAGTGAAACGTCCCTACACCACCCTAATGCAACGTCTCTACTAATTATCTTAATTACCACAGATTTTGCATATTCTTGATGCCGGCTACAAATGCTGCACCGACCAATTGACAACGCTCGTAAAAATCTTGTTCACTGGTGTGGATGTTAGAAGTTTCGTTGGATGTTACAAGTCCCCTATTATA
>NZ_JAAHGK010000160.1:0-8405 GCF_010672505.1 Okeania sp. SIO2B9
TGAAAAAATTGCCAATCCAAAGAATCTTCAGAAATTACATAAAAAATTGAGGTTAGCAGGGAAGTCTCTATCTAGAAAAACTAAGGGATCTAATAACTATCAAAAAGCTAGACTGAAAGTAGCTAGGATACACGCAAAAATAAAAGATTCAAGGCTTGACTATACCCACAAGCTAACTACTCAGCTAATCAAAGAAAACCAAACGATAGTAGTTGAGGATTTAGCGGTAAAAAACATGGTTAAAAACCATAAGTTAGCAAGGGCAATAAGTGACGCCAACTGGGGGGAATTAGTCAGACAATTAGAATACAAAGCTGAATGGTATGGGCGGGAATTAATTAAGATTGATAGATATTTTCCTAGTTCTAAACGTTGCTCTAATTGTGGACACATAGTAGAAAAATTACCTCTAAGTATTAGAGAGTGGGATTGCCCAGAGTGTGCAACTCACCATGACAGGGACATAAACGCTTCGGTAAATATTTTGCGGATGGGAACCCGCGTCGGCGATAGACGCAAGGGAACGCCCACCAAGAAGGCTGCGGGACTCGCAGTGTCAGTCTGTGGAGCGACTGTAAGACCTGAAGGGAGTAAATCTCGGAAGGCGGGTGCTATGAAACAGAAAGCCCCTAACAGTGATGTTAAGGAATCCCGCGCTGTCTCGTAGAGCAGCGTCGGGAGGATGTCAAGTAGAAATAATATTACTTATGTTCTGGATGAGTTGGTGTATTTGCTCCCATCTTATTTATCTGAGCAATCATTTGATATAATCTACCAGTATCTTTCTGATTGAAGGACATAACTAAACGAGGAAGATGAGCAGTTTCATCTCCTAACTCTTCTGGTAAAACTTTACTTTTTTCAATTTTTCCTATAGTCAAAATATCACTATATTCTTGATTCAAATAATCCACATCTCCTTCTGAAAGTTCTGAATTCAGACGAATCACAAACTTTTCTCCCACATAACGACTCGAATGATAAATTCTGTAAAAGTTAGCGATCGCTTGACAAGCTTCTTCCAAGTCATCTGTAATAGTATATAAGCTAGGGTCTTCTGGACTAATCAAACCACGCCGAAGTAGTTGTTTATGAATAAAATCGTTCCAGTCATGCCAATAGTTTCCACCAGGACAATCTATTAACACTAGAGGTGCCGGGCCATATTTACCTGTTTGTGTTAATGTTAAACTTTCAAATGCTTCATCTAAAGTGCCAAAACCACCAGGAAATAAAGCTAAAGCATCACTTTCTCTGAGAAAAAATAACTTACGAGTAAAAAAGTATTTAAAGTTAATTAATTTTTGTTCTCTTTCAATAAAAGGATTTGATTCTTTTTCAAAAGGTAACTGAATATTTAAGCCGAAAGATTTTTCTGCCCCAGCACCTTCATTGCCAGCTTGCATTATTCCGCCCCCACCACCTGTCATTACCATAAAACCTTGCTGAGTAATGCGACGGGCAAAGTTTACGGCCATTTGATATTCTGGAGCTTCTGGGGATGTTCGTGCAGAACCAAATATCGTAATTTTGCGAATATGGCGATAGGGATAAAATATCTCAAATCCTTTTTCCATATCCTGTAGAGAAGCTGCTAATATCTTCCAATCTAGGCGGTCTAGCTCTTCTGATGCCATACTGACAATGGTGGAGAGCGATCGCTTAATCCATTTCTCATGTTTTAGGGTCGGCAAATTTTTGACTAACTTAGTCACTTCTGCCTCAATAGACTCAACTGCTGTTTTCTGAAAATCTGAGGCCATTAACTTTTTCCAAATACTTAATAACTTTAATTTTTACTGGAATTGTTTAGTTGATGGTTTTTTCATTTTTCCCAGTTAATCGTATTTTATCTCCTAATTTCGCCCTAATTCTTTATTAGAAATCTAAGGACAAAGAAAAAAAAGCATAATTTTTTAATTTCCTTTTTTTGACATACTCCCGGCGCTGAATTAAAAATTACAGCGCGGGATTCTCACCCATCTGTGATTCTTGATTCAGCGACACCACTTACTATTTCAGGTTGCCCATCTACAGCAGAGGTGGTAGTCTCCTCAAGCGTTCCCGAATACTCGGAGGTTCCTGAATGCCCTTCAGTACCTTTGATCTGATTCCACTCCACATCTAGAATCTTCATCCCTTTATTTAAAATGTTCCATGCCGCATTTGTATCCCGACATATTTCAATCTTGCATTTAGGACATTGATGAGTTCTAGTACTCAGAGATTTCTTCACTCGATGACCACAACTTGAACAGTCTTGGGATGTATAATTTGGTGCTACAGCAATCACTGTCTTATCCCACACTTTCCCAAAATAATCTAACCATTGAGTGAATTGATACCAACTTGCATCAGAAATCGACTTAGCCAAATGATGGTTCTTGACCATGTTTTGTATCTTGAGGTCTTCGTAGACAACCACATCATTAGAGTGGACTACGCACCGGGCTAACTTTACTGCCCAGTCTTTACGCTGTCTAGCAACTTTCAGATGGCACTTCCCCAGTCTCATCCTGGCTTTGTGGTAGTTTTTTGATTGAGGTTTTTTACCTTTAACAAACTTTCTGGAGAGTTGTCGCTGTAGTTTCTTTATTCGCTTTTGAGCTTGTCTTAAATACTTGGGATAAATTGCAGCATTGTTGTTCTGGTCTTTGTAGAAATAAGTCAGACCTAAATCAATGCCTACAACATTCCCGGTATAGTTCCCTGTTTCTTTGCGGTGAGCGTCAAAGCACAATTGAGCATAATAACCATCAGCTCGCCTGACAATTCTGACCCGATTGATTTTCAGTCTAAATAAGTCCTCTCTGGTTTGATGATTACAGAATAGAGAGAACCTACCTGCTTGAAAACCATCGGTGAAATTAATAGTTAAACAATCCTGTGATAGTTTCCATCCAGAGGTTTTATACTCAACTGAGCGAGAATGCTTTTTGAATTGAGGATAACCTTTGTTTTTGGCTCCTTCTCTACAGCGACGATAGAAGCTAGAGATTGAATTCCAAGCTCTCTGTGCTGATGCTTGACGCGCCATTGAGTTCAACTTTTGAGCAAAAGGAAACTCCGTTGCCAGTTCTTTACACAGCACAGATAGACGAGCTTTATTTACATCTGGCTCGTCGCGCCATAATCTAACTGCTTTGTTTCTAATGAATTGAGCAGTTCTGATCGCCTGTTCTAAGGCTTGATATTGTGCCTTAGACCCGTTTAATAGCTTGGCTTCTCTAATAATCATGCTTTAACTTTACCATTATATAGCAGAACTTTTGGCGATCTGCATGATTTTTTTTGTTGGTCGCAATTCATCCCAACACCAAACTAGGGTTATGGTGTGGGCCTTCTTGCTCCATTTAGGTAAAATTCATACATGATAATTGGTACAACTACTAGGACATAGAGTGATGAAGAATCGAATACTGTCCAATTTTTTTCCACTATTGCCTGTTCCCTAATATATAGCAGTCGAAGGAAAGGACACATACAGATCAAAAGCTTAAAACTTAGACAACGCCAGATTTTTCCTTCTTGCTTCTTCCTTCTTCTTTCTTCCTTTTGGTATACTAAGTTACTAAAGCCTTAGTATTAAATTAGGGCTTTCTATTTATAAATACAAAATTTCCGAGACCACTGAGAATCTCGGCTAAGTCATAAAATAGGTTGATTCTACCTTACTTGCTTGATAACTAGGACTGTAGAAAGAAAACAGTTTAATTATTGAGATTAGTCCACTAGAAACCTAATAGAGGATTATTTTCTCAATAAGAACATAACTGAGAACTACTGTCTGCTTTTAAGCAGAAATATATCTCAATTTAGATCGTTTTCCCTGTTGTTCTAGAGATACTTCATCAAACATTCAGTCTATAGAAGTGCGCGCTGGTATACTTACAAATTGCAGGAGCTGCCAATAGCTAAAATCTTGTATGATCAGCTTTTTATTTCCCCTATGGCTTGTTGCCTGCGCGCAACGTTATATCCTAATTATTTCTAAACATTTATGGATACAAACAGTTTTGTGCAACTTTCTACATAATCTGTTTCAAAAGTTCTCAATTATTATCCAGGTACTTTTCTACAGTTTGAGCCAATGTAGTTTTAGGAACGGCTCCAACCACCATATCAACTCTTTGGCCTCCTTTAAAAATCATCAAGGTAGGAATACTGCGAATTCCATACTGACTTGCTACATTAGGATTTTCATCTGTATTTACTTTAACTACTTTGATTTTTCCTATGTATTGTTCTGCAATTTCTTCAACTACAGGAGCCACCATCCGACATGGCCCGCACCAAGGTGCCCAGAAATCTACTAAAACTGGAACGTCACTTTCAAGCACTTCTTGCTTAAAACTGCTATCGGTGACTGGAGTTGCTGCTGTCATTCTTTACTAATCCTTCAATATGAGTCTTTATAATATGGTGTAGGATTCTTGCTTCTTTCAGATTGCCTCTTGACTAAACTTAACTTGGTACCAACGAAACTCTAGAATTTCTCCCAAGTATATCAGCCAGGTTGGCTTCACAAGCGTTTCAGACTTGGTTGCTAGTCCAAGCCACGGTCTGCCTGACCGCAAAGGTATGCCTATTTACTAGGCTTAATGCAACTCAAATTTTTTTTTATACAGTTCATCAGTTGCCAGTTACATCTGTTTAAAAACACCTTTATTATAATTTGGTATTTTTTGATTTTAGCAAGTTTACTTTTCCCAGAAAACACCAAATTTATTATTAGTTTAAGTGTTTTGGGAAAAATTTAAGATAAAATCCTGAAAAATATGGTAGGTTTTGATTCTACCAATGTATATATAAAGAGTATAGTATAGACTGGTATCAAGGTTAACAAACTATCATATAACATTCAATTAAAGTCTTCTCTAAGTACAATGTCACTTTAGTTAGTTAAGTCCACCATACAATCTTAAATTACTAGCTTTATTAATACTTTCTTTTATATCTTCTTCTGTGTCAAGTAGTATATAGAAAAATTAAAATACAAAGCGCAGAATCTTTTTTTCAAGTTAAGTTTTTCCCTATTCTCAAAAACTCTAGATATCTATCCGTAACTTTAACTTGATCAAGTCGCAAATAACTAACTAAGTAAACAAGTAACTATATTTATTTGTACCGTACTTGATTTGCACGAGAAATTTTATAAACAATTAAGCAATTAACTGAGTAGCTTACGCCGAATCTGTGATAACCTAATCACTATCAAAAAAATTTGATCTGAATCAAGCCTTAAGTGGCCATAAGGAACCGCCCAAACTAGAAAAGCTCGGGCGGAGTGTGGTGTGAGGAGTGAACGGAAACATGCATCTCCGCTATTACTATTGTGACATTTATTTTCAGATAATTCCAGGGTAATTTGTAAATTTCAAAACTATTTCACAAATTTTGTCAAGGGTACTGACATATCTTAAGTCATTGACATACTCTCCAGCGGTCAGCGACGGAGATTCTCCTAAAACCAGGATTCTTGGTTTGTGCTCCGCAAAGCTAGGCCAACAACGAGTCCACTTAAACTAATTACCAGAAGATATCTAGCTCAGAGATGGCTCTCTCCTCAAGGGTTTGCTCTATTCCAAAAGCCTCTGGGTTTATGCCCTACGGTACAGTTCAAAATCCTATAACTCTTTTCTTGGCCAGCATTTCCTCTATTGGTCGGCGTTCCCATAGCAAGGAAACCTTACCGGGTTCCGACCGCTTACCCCTGACAGCTACGCAGAGTCTGACGGCAGTTTTCAAGGTGCGTTGATCAATTATATAGCTAGGTTTTTAGAGCAGTTGAATACCTTTAGTTCTTTTCTAACTATAATACAAAGTCCCCCTTTTAGGGCTATCCATTACCCACATCTTTCTTAAGATAAAGCTTGACTTCTGAGATGTGTTATGAATAAGTCTTGGCTCGGCTTTTTCGGGAGAAAAATGTATTTTTATATACATTTTTTTGAAAACTTCAGTAGTTTTACTTAGCTACTATGATTTTTTCTCCTTTCTCCCCTGCTCCCTGCTCCCCTGCTCCCCACAAGTATTTCAAGACTTATGGGTAAGGGATAGCTTTTAGGGGGAGGCTTTAAACCTAATTTTTCGGTAAATCTACTTGCCCATACCTAATTGTTGAGCTTTTTGATAAACTTTACCCTCAGTCAACAATGAAGGAGCAATAACAACCTCAACTTGCTGCATTTCTTTCAAATCTTTAGCTCCCAAAGTGCCCATACTCGTTTTGAGAGCGCCCAATAAATTATGTGTACCATCGTCCAATAGTGCTGGGCCACGCAGAATTTGCTTGATGGTGCCAGTTGTACCGACCTTGATCCGAGTACCTCGTGGCAAAAGGGGACTAGGAGTAGCCATACCCCAATGATAGTCACGCCCTGGTGCTTCCGCGGCCCTAGCTATAGGCGAACCAATCATCACCCCATCAGCGCCACAAGCAATACATTTACAAATATCTCCACCAGTAATTAAGCCCCCGTCGGCAATAACTGGGACATAATTTCCTGTTTCTTGGTAATAATCATTTCGTGCTGCTGCACAGTCAGCTACAGCAGTAGCTTGGGGAACTCCTACACCTAAAACACCACGAGATGTACAGGCAGCACCAGGGCCAATACCTACTAGCACCCCTGCAGCTCCTACCTTCATTAAATTTAAGGCCACTTCATAAGTAACACAGTTACCTAAAACCACAGGCATAGGCATTTCTTGACAAAGCTTAACCAAATCCAGGTTTTCCACTGACTCAGGTGAAAGAAATGCAGTGGAAACAACTGTTGCCTGGACAAAAAATAAGTCTGCACCAGCATCAGCGACTACTTTTCCATATTTGAGTGCTCCCGCAGGTGTTAAGCTTACTGCTGCAATACCACCTTGGCTTTTTATTTCCTTAATTCTCTGAGAAATTAATTCTGGTTGAATTGGAGCTGAATAAAGTTCTTGCATTAAACCCACAAATTCATCTTTGCCCACAGAGCTAATTTTTTCCAATATTGGCACTGGGTCAGGATAGCGAGTTTGAATACCTTCTAAGTTGAGAACTCCCATTGCTCCTAACTCAGATAATAGAACAGCCATTTTGACATCAATTACTCCATCCATTGCACTAGCAATAATGGGAATTTCTCTTTCTATGCCGCCGATGCTCCATCTAGTGTCTGCTAAACTTGGATCGAGTGTTCGTCCCCCAGGAACTAGGGCAATTTCATCGATTCCGTAAGCTCTGCGAGCTGTTTTTCCACGTCCAATAAATATATCCACTACTTTTACCTATTCCCAAGACCATTTTAGTTAGGGTATCAAATTCAGAGGAGCATTGGTCATCAAGTCAAAAGTCTATAATTGAAAGTCAAACGCCAAACAATAGGAGTCAGGAGTCAGGAGTCAGGAGTCAGTAAGAATAGCCTATATATCTATAATATTATTTATTATTTAGTTAAAGTAAAACTCTGTGTTTAGTCAAATCGACATTTCTAGGTAAAGTCTTTTTAGCAGGGAAATTATTCGTAGCATTATTTTTTATATTTCATATTACTTCCGACATTCCGCACGTCAATTTATCAGGTTAAAAGTAGTATAAAAATTCCTGTATTGGCAGGTATTTCTGAATAAATTATCTTGATTGACCTTTCTCCAGAGTCATATTATTCGGAAAATATTCAGCATCAATACTCAATCACTTACCCAATTATGACTACTATTATTTTCTCCTGACTCCTGAACTCTGAATAGACATTTGGTGAAAATAAACTTGCCCTTTATTTGCTATAAACTAGAGTGTAATAACTCAAAAAATCATTTTTCGTGTTTTTTTTCTAAAAATATCTTCCCTGTTCTCTCCATACCTATTTCTTCCATACCTACTTTTACAAAAAGTCTATATCTTTTTCACGCCTATGTCTAATACATAGCAAGAAACGAATTGATTAGGACATAGATTAATAATGAACCGTAAGACAGATAAATACTTTTCCCACTTTTCCCTGTTCCCTCCATGCCTATTCCCTATTCCCTGCTATAGTTAAAAACCTTTAAATCCTAAACCTGTTTCTCTTTGCTGAGGATGAACCTTTTCAGCAAGTTGATTAATGGTAGTTTCGTTTTTATTCGCGACTTGACTCAATATAATTCCAACTAAAATAATAGCTCCCCCAATATAGTGAGCAGCGATGGGTTTTTCTCCTAATATTAAATAGGCTGCTATGACTCCAGCAATGGGATTAAATGCACTGGCAATAGAAGCATCAGAACTACTGGTTTTACTTAATCCTTTTAACCACAAAATTTGACCTATTACTACAATAACTGCACTATAAACTAACATCCATTGCCATAAAAAAGGCGAAAATAGTTCCATGAAATGACTACTTCCATAAAAATATAATGCGACAATAAAGAAGATA
>NZ_JAAHGK010001600.1:0-1451 GCF_010672505.1 Okeania sp. SIO2B9
GCAAAATTAATGGTTGAAGAAATACGGATATTTTTCAATGTTAATTTTGCTTAAATATCTCCATGAATTAATGGTGGAATTCTTGCTAAAACACCTTTTTTTAAGTGTTCAGGTCTTTCCGACCAAGATAATAATCCATCAGATTTAGCATCATAGAGACTGGCACATTCTAATACTGCTGCTGATACTTCTAACAACATTTCTGTTTGAGATGGTAAATCTCCAAATACATAAGTATGCTTACCAGGAGCAGCAAAAGAAATAGCACAAGAGTGACTACAAGCACTCATACATTCTATTGGTGTTATAGTAAATCTATCCCGTAAGTGCCAATTTTTATATTGTTGGGAAAGTCGATCAAGTAGTTTTTCTCCTCCACTAATACCTTGTCGTTTCCCATATTTCCAAACACTTGCACAAGTAGTACAAACAAATAGTAATTGTGGCGTAGACATTATGTTTCTTTGATAATTTGCAGGAATTTAATTTTGCTATTAACTATTAACTAAATATGGCGCTGGTGAAAAATACCATTCCAATGGCACCTATTGTCAAACCCAGGAAGCGCATTACAAGAAAGAATTTATTTTCCCAAAAATTACTTACTAATTCAGCAGATTTCATTACTAATAATGCTATTAATAACTGAATCACCGTAAAGCCTAACAAATATGCAAATAAAGGTGTCATTTCTGCACCAATAATTGCCTCTCCATAAGCATAACCGTGAAATATACCAGCAATAGCTGCAAAGATACTTAATAATTGAAGACTTAGCTTCTTTTTAAGAGCTAGCATTGCACCAAAAACAACTACTGATAGAGCGATCGCTATTTCTGTTAAAGGTAAATCAATACTGAGAAGATGGATACCCGTTCCTAATATTACTGTAGCGAGAAAAGATGCTATTATTGATATACCATTGGGGATTCCTACTGCAATTAATCCAACTGCAACTACAAAAGCCAGATGATCTATTCCAATAATTGGATGTCCTACACCAGATAGAAAACCTTCCCACAAATTACTTGGTATTTTTCCACCCATTGGATGATGAGCTATTGCCGATTCTATTGTGCTGAAAAAAATTAAAATTGCCAGCGCTAAAATTACTCTTATTCTATGCAATTGATAACTAACCCTACTTTTTGTGGGTTTGTCATGTTTGTCTTTCATCCGTACCTCGCAGATGTATTGATTATTTTTCTTGATAATGTTGGCAGGCATTCTGGCTTAATGAAATTTTAGATTTTACTAAACTCATTTCACAGTTGCGGGACAGCGTTGGATTTACACCAAACTTTCCCTCTTACTTCTAACGACTGACCCTCGCTAGAACCAACATAGTTTAAAGACTATATCACAATATTTCTCTTCTCGATCGAATTTTTTTTTATTTTTATAAATTTTTCAACATTTTCTGCTTAATACATCTTTATCAAAATCAAAAA
>NZ_JAAHGK010001601.1:0-1384 GCF_010672505.1 Okeania sp. SIO2B9
TATTAAAGAAGATATTAATGGTAAAACTTTTGCTTTTGATGCAGAAATTAAAGAATATTGTGATTATATAATTTCTGCATCAAAAGCAAAAGTTTTACCATTAATATCTTCTTTAATTACAGTTGGAATACCTGCAAGATTTGTAGTCAAACAAGGCACTCCAAAAGCATTAGCTTCTATCAAAACATTAGGAGCACAATCTTCTCTAGTTGGCAAAATCATCAAATGAGAATCAGCTACTAATTGCCTCATTTTTGACTCTCCTTCTGGTTTTGATTTATCAATATATCCCACTATCTTAATAAAATCTGGCAAAGGCTTAATCTGAGGTTGACAGCCAATAATTGTCAATTCAGCATTAAAACCCATTTCATTTAACTGTTTAACAACTCCAACAGCAATATCTCCACCTTTTCTATCCCAATCTATGCCAGAAAAGATTAATTTACAAGGTTTTTCTTTTCTTGATTTAACAATATTTTCTACCTCTTCAAAAGTTCTTCCTGGCTTAAGTTCAATATTAGCGCCCCTGGGAATTACATAAATTTTCGATTCATTAACTTGGTAATGTTTAATAGCATTTTCAGCAGCCCAGTCTGAAGTAAATATCAAAAGTTTACATTTATCTATTGCTGCTTTTTCAATATTATATATACTTTTTCTAGTCTCTTGACAAATATTACTTAATGCTGGGTAGTAATCGACCAATGCTATTGTTAATGTATCTAACCACAAAACAATTGGTTGTTGACATTTCAAATATGCAACTGTTTGAACACCCTCTGTCGCCAGTACAATATCCGACTTTAATATAGATAGTTTTCGAGCTACCTGATAAGCATAATCTCGACATATTATTGGGTCTGCCCATCTGTAATAATCTTGTTTAAATACCTTACTATAGAGTAACCATTTACTTCTTGTCACCCATGAATAGTGTTTTTCTAGAGGACCAAGATAGTTAACAGTAATATCCTGACTTTCTAAAGTTTTTGCAATGTAACTATTTGAGCCATAATTCCCTTTTTTATTAGAAGGCCAGCTAGCAGGATTATGAACATCATAGGTTGTAGAATAAGCTATTTTCATAGATATATTTCTGATTTACTTATATATATTTATATCAAGTACAAATTAAATATTTCTACATCCTTAAGATTAACAATTATTCAAAACTTCCATAAATAGTTTCTTTGCTTTTTGACCAGCCACTGACCAATTGAGACGATACAAATATTCATTAAACGATGACATAGCTAATTGTTCATATTTTGGATAATTCGTCAAGTAATTAATTATATATTCACAATAATTATCTACTGAGGTATCTACCGAAAATATTTTGCCATTTATTTCATCCTTAATTACTGTGGGTATTCCAAAA
>NZ_JAAHGK010001602.1:0-1448 GCF_010672505.1 Okeania sp. SIO2B9
GATGAATTTAAAGAGTTAATGGCAATTTTAGCCCCTAAATATCGTGTTATTGCTATGGACTTAATGGGGTTAGGAAATTCGGATAAACCTCCTAGAGAATATTCTATTGCAGACTATGCTAAAACTGTTATTTTATTGTTAGATGAATTAGGGATTCAAAAATGTAGCATTTTGGGCAGTTTAACAGGGGGTTATATTGCTGGAGAAGTTGCCGTATCTTATAGCGATCGCCTGAATAAATTAATTCTTTGTAATGTTCATGGTTTTGATGCAGAAGAAGCAGAAAAAATTGGCGAAAGGTATAGGCAAGGATTTACCATAAAAGAAGATGGTTCTCACCTCATGGAAAGATGGTTAACGCGGAGTAACTATCTGGAAGCAGAATTAAATCACCGTTGTCTTATTGATGATTTAAAAACTTTTGGTAGACCTATTTATACTGGTTTAGCAGTTAGTAAATATTGTGTTTCTGCCCAAGAAAGGTTTAAACTTATTCAATGTCCGACCTTAGTTTGTACAGGAGCTAAAGCATTAGAACCTATTGAAAAATATGGTTTAGCAAAAGCAGAAAATCAAGGTTGGTTATCTGAAGCAATTCCCCATAGTCAAGCTTTTGAAGTTGAAGGGGGAACCATTTGTATGATTAATCAAATGGCTGAAGAAATATCTAGAGTTGTTATTGATTTTTTAGATAACTGTTAAAGGAAAAAGTAACCTATTAGGAGTTTAACTTATGAGTTCTATTGACGAGACTACAGAAACCCATGAAATAACAAAAATGACTAATCTCTATGAAACTGACTTTGTGGAGTGGACTATTAAACAAGCTCAAGCATTAAACGATCACGATCTAAAAGCTCTTGATTGGAACAATTTAAAAGAGGAAATAGAAGACTTGGGAAAAGAACAAATTCATGCTGTCAGTAGTTTTATCAAAAGGTTAATTGAACACAAACTTAAACTAGACTATTCCTCTAATATTTATCCTCGAAACCACTGGCAAACTGAAATTAACAACTTTCAAGATGAAATTGAGAGAAGACTAACTAAAACTCTGTTAAACAAAGTAGATATAGATAAAGAGTACGAAAGAGCTAAAAGATTAGTTTTAAGTGAATATAAGTTAGACCTTCCCGATCAATGTCCTTATACTTTTGCAGATTTAATGCAAAGATTACCAGAAAATTGACAAGAATAATCATAAGTTACTGTTAATTTTTTTAGACAAAAATGTAGATGAGGAGAAATTAAAATTATGAAAATAAAGAGAGCCTTTTTAGATACAGAAGACGGTCAAATACATTATCGAATTGGTGGTGAAGGTGAACCACTAATTTTGCTACATCAAAATATAAAAAGTAGCGATGAATATCGAGAATTAATGCCAAGATTTATTAAAGAAGAAAAGTTAGTTATTGCTATGGATTTTTTAGGTTTTGGTGAATCGA
>NZ_JAAHGK010001603.1:0-1445 GCF_010672505.1 Okeania sp. SIO2B9
CTCAAAAGCTTATTCTATAAGGTTTTCAGTATCTTAGGACTGAAAAACGCTATAAACTTTGACTAATAAGGGTTTTAGCCATTTTTTTAGCTTAATTCCCAACAACTCTAATTGCTTGGAGTTTGAGTCCCCATCTACTTTTTCCTTTTTCCTTCTTGCTTCTTGCCTCTTCAACAAGAATGATTTACAGCGCTTTTCATATTGATGAACCACATCGTCATAATCACGCCCCCTGTAGGGATGTTCCATGGAACGTCTCTACTGTGGTCTACCGAAATGAAAACCGCTGTAGGATTGCTATATATAGTCTTTTTCAGTTCAATGAGAGACAAAACTTAGAGTTTTAGGTAATAAAAATTTACTCCTCTACCTGCATGATATATTTCGATGAAACTTACTGTCAAAAAATGTACTGAGATTTTAGTCGAAAAAAGCTTATAGAATAAAGCTTTAAGATTGAATATAATTTGGTCTTTTATCTATATATTGAAATTAGATAACAGCCAAATTATACTAGATTAATAAGGTACTCGGTCATAAATAGATTCATTTTTTTATTTACGAAAAACTAATTAACCTGAATTCAGGATAAATTAAAAGCCTGATTCTATAGTTGCTAATTCTACCATCCGCTCAACATGATTATATAGTTTCAGATTATTCCAGGTTAAATAACTGCTCTTAATCCGAACTGACGTTAATTACACTTTTATTAGTAAAAGACACTTAAATGTAAATTTTGAGAAATTAGCTCTAAGAGAAATAAACCTACTACAGAATTTCCTTGTTTATCTAGAGGAGGACTATAGCAAACAATTATTCCTGTACTAGGAACTACTCCCAAAACAATTCCACTTACACCAGACTTAATTGGAATTCCTATTTTTACAGCATAACAACTTGATGCTTCATACAAACCACAGGTAGTCATTAGCGCTTTAACTGCACAACAGTGTTTTTTCCACTTAGAGTAAGGATATTTTACTAACAACATTCCTAGATTAGCAAAATCAAAAATTGTGCCAGATAAACAACAAATTTGATTATAAGTATCTAGAGCAATTTTCGAGTTTTGAATATAACCCGCTTCTACCAATTTTGCAGCTATAACTTGATTATTATGATTAGGTAAAGACCCAACAGAAGCTAATATATTTGTATCTAAAAATAATTGACATTTTCCATACTTGTTAAGCCAAGAACAAAAATTTTCACAGCGCTCTTGAGCAGTATTTCCTGGTAGTAAAGATGATAAAGTGATCGCTCCACTATTAATCATTGGATTTCTTGGCCATCCACCATCAACTTCCAGTTGTTCTAAAGAATTGAAAGGCTTTTCTGAAGATTCTATTCCTACTCTTTTAAATACAAAATCACTGCCAAATTCACATAATAAGTACAAGAGTAAAAAAGGTTTAATTGCACTCATTAGAGGCAACTTTATG
>NZ_JAAHGK010001604.1:0-1443 GCF_010672505.1 Okeania sp. SIO2B9
AATGATTTGATATTTTTGATAGAATTGGATTGTGGATTAATCAATTGCTAGAATGATTAATTAATGGTTATTTTTAGTCAAAATCTAAACCAATTTTTGGCAATATCATTCCATAATGTGCAACCCCTATTTTTTTATACCGAATTAAAGGGATTTGATATAATCAGGATATTCTGTTCCCTCCCCCTCAAATTGATATTATCTTTATCCCTTATGGGTTTAATACCCCAGCGTCTGCACGGTGCAGATGTTGCTGGTGGGGTGAGAATCTCCATCGACCCCATTCTCCTAACTCCTGACTTCTGACTCCTAACTCATTCTTCAAGCAAGTTATTATTTTTGTATGCTGGTGAATAATATAATTCAGAAAAAATCTCATTTTAAACTCTATTTTTTTAAACAAGATGTTAGCTAAAATCAGAGATACGGAAATCTATTTTGATGTTGAAGGTGCTGCCCTAGTGCCAGATGGGGAAAGGATGCGAGAAAAACCTGTTGCTTTTGTAATTCATGGGGGACCTGGTGCAGACCATACTTCCTATAAACCTACCTTTTCTCCTTTGAGTCAAAAATTACAATTAGTCTATTTTGACCACCGGGGACAAGGGCGATCGGCGAGGGGAGCAAAAGAAACTTATACCCTCGAAAATAATGTAGAAGATATGGAAGCATTGCGCCAATATTTAGGGTTAGAAAAAATTGTGATTATTGGTACTTCTTATGGAGGAATGGTTGCCCTGAGTTATGCAGTCCGTTATCCAGAAAATGTTCAATCTTTAATTGTTATTGCTACTGCTGGCAGTTCTAGGTTTTTGGAACTAGCAAAAGTTAATTTAGCAAAAAAAGGAACAAAAGAACAACAAGCGATCGCTCAATTTTTATGGGATGGTCAATTTGAGAATGAAGCTCAACTGCAAGAATATTTTCAAGTAATGATGCCCATGTATTCATTAACTTATCAACCAGAAACATCGGGAAAAAGTTGGAACAGAACTATTTTATCTCCCGATGCTATTAATGTTGCGTTTGGTGGTTTTTTACGTTCTTATAATGTGCTTGAGCAGTTACATAAAATTACTGCTCCCACTTTAATCATGGCAGGAAAACATGATTGGATTTGTCCTCCAGAATTGTCAGAAGAAATCGCTAAAGCTATTCCCCATGCTAATTTAAAAATCTTTGAAAATAGCGGTCATTTAATCAGAGTTGATGAACCAGAAGCGCTTCTCGATGCAATCATTGGCTTTTTGGTTTACAAGTAATACTAAATTTGGTGCGCGAAGAGAAATTTATTGTGAAGGTAAGGCAGAAGGCATAGGGCAGAAGGCAGAAGGGTTAGAAGAACTTCTGACTCCTAAATATAATTATACCAATGCTACCGGGTTTGATATAATATTAAATCCGGTTATGAAAAACTAATTTGTCCAAATCCTTCTAACCCTT
>NZ_JAAHGK010001605.1:0-1442 GCF_010672505.1 Okeania sp. SIO2B9
TGAACACCGTGTAGACGGTGGGGTATTAAACCCACAAAGAAAATGATAAAAAAATATGACCGATGTATACATAGTATAATAGTATAATAGATGGAAAAATCATTAGCAAAAAATTATGTCCAAGTTAGTCAGAAATAAAAAAGGCCAAATAATGACCGTATTAGGTGAAGGTGAAAAGCCAAAAGCTGACAAACCTTTATCTGTAAGAGTTCCACAGGATATTGATCAGTATGTGCGATCGCTCCCTAATAGAAGTCAGTGGTTAGAGGAAGCTATAACAGAAAAGGCGAGAAAAGAAATGCACGAATATAGTAGGGAATAGTTTAACAATTAATAATTAATAGTGGGAAAAACATTTCTCCAGATAATATTTTTCCTTATTCCTAAATTATTCCCGCAAAACATAACCCACTCCTCGCACAGTTTGAATTAACCTTTTTTCTTCATTAGATTCTAACTTCAAACGTAAGTAACGAATATAAACTTCAATAATATTTGAATCGCCCATAAAATCGTAACCCCAGACAGTTTCTAATATTCTATCTCTTGTCAAAACTTGTCGAGGATGAGCCATTAAATATTCCAATAAATCAAATTCTTTTGCTGTTAATTCAATTGCCCTATTATCCCGATAAACTTCCCTGGTACTTCTATTTAAACTCAGGTCTTCAAACATCAATAAATCAGGATTAGGTTCTTGAGTACGTCTAAGATGTGCCCTAACTCTAGCTAATAATTCTTCTACACTAAAAGGCTTTAATACATAATCATCTGCCCCTGCATCTAAACCAGCTACGCGATCGCTCACATCATCCTTAGCTGTTAATAGAATAATTGGTACTTTATCACCAGTAGTTCGCAAACGACGACATAATTCTAACCCCGATAAACCAGGTAACATCCAGTCAAGAATTATCAAATCTGGCTTAATTTCTCGTGCCATTGTTATGCCAGCGAATCCATCATTAGCCACCGTTACTTGATAACCTTCATATTTAAGTTCTAGCTCAATAAATTGAGCTAGTTTTGCCTCATCTTCAACTACCAGAATGTTAGATGACATTTGTTTTTTAATCTAAACACTGCTATTTATTCTATAGTAGGGAACAGGGAATAGGGAATAGGGAATAGGCAACAGGCAACAGGCAACAGTCAGAAAAACATTTCCCTGTCTTAGGGTTCATTATCAACATAAGTCCTCAGCAACTCATTTCTTGCTATACTATTATTTTAGATAGTTAAGAAAGAAGAATTTACCAAATAATTAAGGTTTAAAACCTCTACGCATCAAAGAAAAAAAGAAATTTTTTTTTATTCAATCCTCTTATTCAAACACAAGTCCTAACAAGGAAATATTTGTAGTACGGGCAAGATGCCCGCACTACAAATATTTCCTTGTTAGGACTTGTGTTTGAATAAGAGGATGGAATAAAAAAAAATTA
>NZ_JAAHGK010001606.1:0-1441 GCF_010672505.1 Okeania sp. SIO2B9
TCCTTAATATAAATTCTGAGCGTCACTGGATGTTATTAGCTGATTTTGGGGAACCTATTGGTCGAAATTCATCCATCAAACTACAAAAAGACATTTACCGTTTACTCGCTCAAATACAAATCAAATCAATTCAGCATATTGATAATTTATTGAATATCGGATGTTTAGACCGACGTTTGGAAAAATTATCAACTAAAATAGATGTTTTATTTAACGATAAAAATGTTCTATCTCAATTAAAATAAACGTAAGGATTCAGAAACTACAAACACTTGCTCCACATCTGAAAAAATTATGTTCTCAACTGGCAGAATATAAAATACCCCCAACATTAGTTTATGAAGACTTGCATTTAGGAAATGTTGCTTTGCATAACAATAAATATCTCATTTTTGATTGGACGGATAGCTGTATTTCTCATCCTTTATTTGATATGTTCCCATTGTTTTTTCCCCAGAAGAAAAAACCTTTTTTATCATCCTTAAGCAGTTTGCGAGATGAATACTTAAGCCAATGGGAAATTTATGAATCAAAGCCACATTTACTAGAAGCTTGGAAATTAGCCAAACCCTTATGTGCTTTACATCATGCAGTTACATATCAGCATATTACTGCCTGTTAGAGGATGTAGAAAAATTAGAAGATTTGGAAGATTTAGGTTTAGAAAAGTTAAAGGAGTTAGAAAAGTTAGAACACCCAGAACAGTTAAAACAGTTATTAGCAGCGATCGCTAAAGAAAAGGAAATTAATAATCCAGCTACAGCAGAATCATGGGGAGAAAAGCGGATATTATCGGCTAAGTTTATTGAGTTGTTATGTACGGATGTGGAAGCTTTTAAATATTTTACTAATCATGGTTTAAAGGTTTGTGGAGCTAAGATTTCGGGGGAGTTAAATCTTGAGTTTGTTAAGTTTGAAAGTTTATTGTATTTCACAGAATGTGTTTTTACAGAAAAAATTATTCTGAAGGGAGCAAAGGTAGAAGAAGTCAAGTTTGATGGTAGTCATGTTGTTGGAATTGATGCTGAGTTGATTGAAGTTAGGGGCAATTTATATCTGCACAATGACTTTCAGAGTAAGGGTGAGGTAAATCTATCTGGAGCTACTATTGGTGGTCAAGTTGATTGTATTAAAAGTCATTTTTCTAATCCAGAAGAAGATGCACTCATTGCTGAAAAAATGGAAGTCAAAAGTTCTGTCTTTCTCAGAGAAGGTTTCAAAGCTGAGGGTAGAGTCAGTCTATCTGGAGCTACTATTGGTTTACTCGACTGTAGTGATGGTCATTTCTCTAATCCAGAAGGAGATGCACTCTTTACTCAGGGTATAGAAGTCAAAGATTCTGTCTTTCTCAGAGAAGGTTTTGAAGCTGAGGGTAGAGTCATTCTATCTGGAGCTACTATTGGTTTACTCGACTGTAGTGATGGTCATTTCTCTAATCCAG
>NZ_JAAHGK010001607.1:0-1440 GCF_010672505.1 Okeania sp. SIO2B9
TATTAGAGTTTTGAAAATAGGGAAATGTGAGGTATATAGAGGACAAATCGATTTAATTGAGACAATTTTCAGAATTTTTTTTGTCTTACTTAAAGCATTTTTGACCATCAATATCAGAGTTTTGAAAATCGGGATATGTGAGGTATCTAGGGCACAACTTTAGCAAAATTTTATTCAGTAAAAGAAATTCTTCTTGACCAAAAAAATTTGGTCTCAAGCCTCCCTTTTTAAGAGGATAAAAAGCGGTCGAGAGATGGCGAGGTTTCCATTCCCTCCGGGACGCTTTTCTTTACAGAATGCTATCGCAAACGCGTTAACCTGGTTGTGCGCTAGCAAACGCCATATCTAATCGACCAAGAGAAAAGAGAATATTCCTTGTGTTAAGCATAAGGGTTCAGCTAGAGGTACTGTGAGCGTAGCTGCTCCGGAGGAGGCTAACTGATAACTGGAGATCACCTACTATCTACCACTTAACTACTACGATGCTCATTATTGTACTTAATTCTGGCACCAGCCCATTGTAGTTTTTCTCTAAGAGTCTGGAAAAATGAATAATTTTCCCGCAAAATAATAAACTTAGCCTGACAATCTGCCATACGCACATCCACCCGTTGTCCAGGCCAAATAGCAGTAGATAGAACTCCATCTGCCCAAAGTTTAGTAGTTAGATCGTGCTCCTGTAGAGGCCAAACACTAACTATACAACCAGGAGGAAGTACAATAGGACGACTAGAAAGACTTAAAGGACAAATTGGAGTAACAGAAATAGAAGCCATACCAGCGTGCATAATTGGTCCATTAGCAGAAGCAGTATAGCAAGTAGAACCAGTCGGACTAGCAACAATAAGTCCATCCCCTTGATATTGGTCTACTACTTCACCATCAACTTCTACTTCCAAAATAGAAGTGGGCATCCTGTCAGCAGAAGCAGGTTTAATACAAAATTCATTCAAAGCTAAAAAGCGATCGCTTGATGGTTCGAGGTTAGTGCGATCGCCATTAAACACTGCTGACTGTAACATCATTCGCAGTTGTACAGCATAGCGGTCTTCAAATAACCTATCCCATACCTTCTCTGTATCCTTAAAATCTTCAAAACTTTCTGTCAAAAATCCCAAATGTCCTCCCACATTAACTGCCAACATTGGAATACCTAGAGCTGCTAAATGTCTTGCAGCAGCTAAAGCACTACCATCTCCTCCTAAAACCACTGCTAAGTCAATTTTATGAGTGCTAGAAGCAAGAAAAACTGGATATGGATTATCTTGTGGTCCACTAGGCCCCATTAACACTTGACAGCCTCTATCTTCCAACTGTCTAGCACATTGTTCTGCATAATGCTGACTCACATCATCTTTGGCCTTATGAGCAATAATTACTCGTTTAATGTCCATAGTTAATATTCTAGATTTTAGATAGAGATTGGCAAAATCTCTGCAC
>NZ_JAAHGK010001608.1:0-1439 GCF_010672505.1 Okeania sp. SIO2B9
TACCTCCTCGCTCATTCCCATTTCTCCTGTCTCCTGTCTCCTGTCTCCTGTCTCCTACCCTTACCCATAAGACTTTTTCAGCAAACCCTAATTATCCGGACATGATATTACAGATTATCAGATGAACCCGCCCCTACCCCATGTTCGGACTACATCCTCTGTAATTCCTCCTGATACCAAATCCGGTTTACATAGATGGAAAGTACAAGCATTGAAATTTGTTGATTATTAAAAAAACTTACAACTTCATCAAAACTTCTGACTTCTACTTCAACTCCTCCAACACCTCTTCTGTAAAAGGATTTTCCCCTTTTTTTAAAGCATCAACCCAGCCTTGTAGTCGTGCTTTGAACTCATCATCTTCCGTCCATTTAATATACGCCTCAAAGTCTTTAATAGCTCCAGGAAAATCTCCTGTTAATGCCCGTGCCAAACCACGACTACCTATAAAACCTCCATTTTCCGGCGCGATTTTAACTGCTTTTTCACAAGCAAACATTACATCTTTGGCTCGATTATATAAGCTACCACGATGACAAATGTAACTCCAATCATCAGCAGTTATTTCTAACTCTGAATCTAATTTTTTTGCTTCTTTGTAAAGATTAATTGCTTCGTCTATTTCTCCATGTTTTGCTAATGTTTTTCCCACTTCTAATTTACTAAGAGCAGCGAAATTTTTCGCCACTGTTTCTGGATTTTTCTCTATTTCCTCTGTGTCTGAATTCAGGTCAATATCAGACTGCAACTTTTGAGCTTCCTTAAACAAAGAAATTGCCTGTTCAATTTTTCCATCTTTGGCTAAATATTTTCCCTCTTCTACTTTACCCGGAGCAGCTAATTTTTTCGCCACTGCTTCTGCATCTATTTCTATTTCCTCCGTGTCTGAATTCAGGTCAATATCAGACTGCAACTTTTGAGCTTCCTTAAACTTATTTATTGCTTCCTCAATTTTCCGGTCTTTGATCAATTGCACTGCCTTTTTTACTTTCCCTTCTGCTTGAAACTGACGCACTACTAATACTGGGTTTTGGTCTTTAACTTCCGTTTTTGGCAACAAATCAATATTGTCATCCAGTTTGATAAACGCCCTCAATAACTTCTCCGCTTCTTTTACTTTATTCTCCTGTGCTAACTCCTTTGCTATTGCTGCATTAAAGGGAAAATTAGAGCCAAGTTTAACAGCCTTTTGGAAAGCAGAAATAGCTGAGTCAACTTTTCCCTCTGCTGCTAACTTTTCACCCTGGAAAAACAAAGCCGTTACCGAAGCTTCTACTCCACAGAGACGACGCTCTTCTTCCGTGACATTGGGATTGTTTTTCAGGTAGTCACTCATCCACTGGCAAGCATGAGCTGTCAAGTCATCTTGGTTAAAGCGCCACAGTTTCACTGTGTTGTCCCTACTTGCAGAAGCTATTAAATCTCCCTTAGGGTTAAAT
>NZ_JAAHGK010001609.1:0-1438 GCF_010672505.1 Okeania sp. SIO2B9
TGTTGACTGCAACAGTGGCTTTACCGAATCTATGGCCAAAATACTCTAACCATTCTTGATGCAATCGCTCATGGGGGAAACCCTCAAGACCGCGCTGCATCGCTTTTCTGAATTTATACCAACCTGCATCATTAATAGACTTAGCCAGACAGTGATTCTTAACTAGATTCTTAATCCTCAAATCTGCCTCCGGCACGTCGCTCTGCCTCTACATAGGCGACCACATCCTTAGACTGGACTACGCAATGTCCTAGTCTCTTAGCATGTTCTTCACGTTGCCTACTTATTTTGAGGTGTACTGATCCGAGTTTATTAATGGCGCACTTGGGGTTAGCACTGCCTTTTTTCTTGCAAGAAACCCGACTTTGATAAAATTTAAGTCGTTTCTGACTCTTCCTGTAGAACTGTGGATTATACTCTGTATTGCCATCTGAATCTGTGTAGAACTCTTTGAGTCCCACATCTAAGCCAACGTTATGCAATGTCTGTTCTACATCAACCTTGATATCTACGCTGATACAGAACTGACAATAATCACCATCAGCTCGTCTAAGCAATCTCACTCTTTATAATCTGTTCAATTGGATAGAAGGCCAAGTCCCACGTCCCCATCAATTTGAGTTTTCCTATACCTTTTTTGTCAGTAAATTCAATATTTTTAGGGTCATGCAATTTCCAGCCGCTGATTTTATATTCAACTGAACGGCTATGTTTTTTTAATTTTGGGAAACCCTTTTTGCCTGGTACTTTCTTGTTACAGTTTAAGAAAAACTTGGCAATTGCTGACCAACACCGTTCTACAGATGCCTGACAAGCATGAGAGTTTAAATCTTTGACAAAGGGATACATTGCGCGTATTTCGGTATTGTACTGAGTACAGTTCTTTTCTCCCTAAACCTCGATTGTCCATCCAATAAAGCAGACATAAGTTTCTCAGGAATTGACCCGTCCGAATTGCCTCATCAATCCCTTGATATTGATTCAGTTTTCCCTTGGCTTTCAATTCTTACACTATCATAATCTTAACGCTAGCTTGTCTGGCGTATATGATCTGTGATCTGACGTTCAATTCAATTTGGGCAACTTGATTGAGGTTAACTGTCCTTCTAGGGTGCGAATTGAGACCTGCTTTTTTTGGTCAATTTTTGATTAATTTTTTATCTAGAATTTAGACTTTTGCAATTATGGCAATTATTACGATTCAACCAATGAGTCCAAAGCATATTTCTAGCGTGGTTGAATTGGATCGACTCTGCTTTGGTGGACTCTGGAATTTTCAAGGTTATCAGCAAGAACTAGAAAGTCCTAACAGTGATTTGCTAATTTTAGTAATTAGCCAAATGAATGAAGAGATGAAAAGGGAGGTAACCTTTAAATCTTCTAACTCTAAAATAGCCCATAAACAACCTATGCCAATTATGGACTGATAATTGGTAAG
>NZ_JAAHGK010000161.1:0-8393 GCF_010672505.1 Okeania sp. SIO2B9
CGGAGCACGCGTTGTTCCTGAGAAATATGGGGCGGGTTGGTGACACGCCCGGGTTCAGACCGCATCCATCGCGCGCCTCCCAGTGCGCTTTTCCTGGTGCGGACAAGTTTCATCCCGAGTTTTCAGGAGTTATTTGGCATCAGTCCCATGCGCTATCTTAAAGTACGACGACTTAATGCAGTGCGACAACGCCTGAAGGCAAGCGATCCCGAAAATTGTACCATTACCTTCCTTGCCAGTGAATTTGGTTTCTACAGTCCGAGTCATTTTACTAGAGATTACAAAACTATGTTTGGGGAGTTGCCTTCAGAGACGTTGAGAAAGAAGAAATAGAGAGTGAAAAATCAGGGGAGATGATAGTGGTCTATTGTGTTACTTTAAGCTAAACTTTTAAAGAAAAAATGTGATAGTTTTTCTGTTGATTTTGGGAAAGTTCATAATTTATTTACACATTTGGAAAATAGGTCGAATTATTGTTGAGAGAAACTGTTCTATATAACTACAAAATATAGTAGGGGTTAACGGCCGTTAACCCCTACAAATGGTTTATAATTTTGTCAAATGCAACGCAAGTGTAGCGACAATAAATGCCTTTGCGTACAAATTAAATCTGAGTCAAAATGTAAAGCAAAGTGAATAAAACAATCCAGATAATATCAACAAAGTGCCAATATATTTCTGCCATCTCAATACCAACGTGCTTTTCTCCATTGTAATGACCAGCACGACGAGAACGCCACAATACACCGAGAATAAGTAGCACACCAACAAAAACGTGTAGACCGTGGAAACCAGTCATCACATAAAAACAATTGGAAACACATTAGTAGTCAGACCATAACCTAGAGTCATGTACTCATAAACCTGACCACCCAAAAAGATAATACCCATGATTGCCGTAACTACATACCATAGACGCATTCCTGAGAGATTGTTCTTTTTGATAGCAGTATCGCCTTTGTGAATGACAAAACTACTGGAAACCAGAATAATAGTGTTGATGGTTGGCAATAACAACTCTACCTCTGTTTCTTCGGGAGGCCAAACCCCGGCATTTGCTCGGTAAATTAAATAAGCAGCAAATAGTCCCCCAAACATCAAAGATTCAGAAGCGAGAAATGTGATTAATCCGAAAACTCGTAAATCCGGATGTTCTTCGTGATGACCTGCCTCTGCTGATGCAGATTGGACGGAAGTATCAACTAAATTATTAGTTGTATCAATTGTTGAACCTTGCATAATTTCTTGTACCTAAAATAAACAAAAATAATTTCTGAAAGTTGATATCTAAAGTAGTTGGCAGTCTATAAAACCCATTTGGTCTCTTGATAAATATCAAGTTTTTTTATCTAGGAGTCAGGAGACAGGAGACAGGAGACAGGAGTTAAGAGGGAAAAGGAAAGAGGGAATATATGGGTTTGTGATCATACAAAAAATTCAACATTCCTTCAGATAATTTTTCCTCACTCATTGATGCGCGAAAAGACTCTTACACCATAATTATATAGCTATCAAATGGGTTCTATACAACCACTAACTCCTCTAACTACTGAATTTCTACATACAGAACAAACTAGAAAGTATTCTAATTGTTCTCTAGAAAATTAAAAAGTGTTTCGGTTTGGAATGCTCCACTTGCCAGCAGTTCAGCAATCAGCGGTCAGCACAAGCGGGTTTGCGTAGCATTCCGGTACGGAAAGGGGATGCGCAACCCCTTCTAAAATTAAGCGACTTATTTATAGAAGTTGGAGATGTTTTACCCAAGCTTTTCGGTCTGGACTGCTCCGCAAACAGGTGCCTAATTATATGCACAAATTTTTTGGCTGATAGCTGATAGCTGATAGCTGATAGCTGATAGCTAGTTAATTCTGAGAATCATCGTTAAAGGATGAAGACTCAGCTTCAGATACAGGCAACCCTGTTTCCTTCACTTTGGAACTTCCTTGTGAAATTAGCTTAAAGCGCTCTCGAATAGCAAGAGTTTTCTTAGAGCCAAAATCATAAGGACCATAAGTAACTACTGGCAATACTTCCCAGTTTTCAATGATAGGAGGTGAGCTAGTAGTCCACTCCAAGGATAAACCACCCCAAGGATTACCATCAGCTTTTGGTCCGTACATCCAGCTCCAAACCATGTTGATGAAGAATGGTATTACAGACAGACCTAGAATAATTGACCCATAAGTACAGATATGGTTAATAGCTTCAAACTGAGGGTCATACATCGCAATACGACGTGGCATTCCTTGTAAACCCAATTGGTGCATGGGTAAGAAAGTGAGGTTGGTACCAATTAAAGTCAGGACAAAGTGAATCCGACCCCAGGTTTCGTTGTACATCCGACCTGTCATTTTGGGGAACCAGTGATAGATACCTGCATATAGGCCAAATACTGAACCACCAAATAAAACGTAATGGAAGTGAGCTACAACATAGTAACTGTCATGGACGTGAACGTCGAATGGAGCTGTTCCCATGGTTACACCACTTAGTCCACCCATAACGAACATTGCTAATAAACCAATGGCAAACAGCATTCCACTTGTATAGCGGATTTTTCCGCCCCAGAGGGTAGCTACCCAACTAAAGATTTTGACTCCGGTGGGAACTGCAACGATTAGAGTAGAGATGGTGAAGAACATCCGCATCCAAGGAGGAGTACCACTGGTGAACATATGGTGTACCCATACGAACAAACCTACTAGACAAATAGCAAGACTGGAATAGGCGATCGCTTTATAACCAAATATTCCTTTGCGTGCATGAACGGGAATGACTTCTGAGAGAATGCCAAAAATTGGCAGAATCATCAGATAAACTGCGGGGTGAGAATAGAACCAGAATAAGTGCTGGTAGATGACCACATCACCGCCCATCTCTGGTTTAAAGAAGCCGGTGCCAAAGTTGATATCAAATAATAACAGTACTAAACCTGCTGCTAATACAGGAGTTGAGCATAGTGCCAAAACGGAAGTTGCTAAGATTGCCCAGCAGAATAGAGGTAGTTGTTCCCACTTCATACTAGGAACTTTCATTTTGAGGATGGTGACGATAAAGTTTAGCGCACCCATGATGGAGGAAGTTCCCACTAATACAATACAGAGAATCCATAAAGTTTGTCCGATGTTATTAGTAATGATGCTTAATGGGGGATAAGCAGTCCAACCACTTTGCGCGCCACCAAAAGCTAAACTAGCAATTAAGAATGCTCCAGCAACTGGGTTGAGCCAGAAAGCGATCGCATTGAGGTTAGGAAATGCCATATCTCTAGCTCCCACCATTAGGGGGACTAGATAGTTACCAAAACCTCCAATGGCAGCAGGCACGATCCACAGGAAAATCATAATCGTGCCATGATTTGTCAGGAAGGAGTTGTAAACATTTGGGTCGAGAAAGTCTGCATCTGGTGTGTAGAGTTCTGCACGCATAGCCATGGCCATGAGGCCACCGACGAGATAAAAGATGAAGGCGGTAACCAGATATTGAATGCCGATTACCTTGTGGTCTATGTTATAGCCGAAGTAGTGATACCATTTCCATGCCTCCGGATGTGCTTTTTCCGGTTCTGGTTTGGTTTCTAAAGGAATTTGTGTTTGTGTCATCTGTAAATTATTTTGACAATTACGAATTAATTATTGGGGAGGTTGAACTCATTTTTTTTTACCTTTGGAGCTGACTCCTCCCCAACTTTTCCCCTGTAAGAATAGGGATTTTTGGATTCTCCTGTGAGAAAGTATTAGCTGCTAGTAGTTCTAGTGCAGGATGGCGGAAATAACTGACTGGTTACAAAGTCCTATCAATAAACAAATACAAAACTTTTGACTTTTAACTTCCGCGTAGCGGCACTAGTCTAGTTTGGGTGAATTTGATTTAATGTTTCGGAATCGATACCCATTTCATTAGCATAAGGGCTAAGATACTCCGATTCTGATAAATCAGCAGTATTTACTGCTACAGCTTGATTCAACTGTGGTTGCTCGGCAAAAGTATTTTCTTCTATCCAAGCTTCATACTCTTCTTGAGTTTCAACAACTACTTGTGTTCTCATTGCTCCGTGGTAAGCACCGCAAAGTTCTGCACAATATACTGGATATTCTCCAGTTTTAGTAGCTACGAACCGGAGTTGGGTATCTTTACCAGGAATTGCATCTTGCTTCAAACGGAAAGCAGGTATCCAGAAAGCATGAATCACATCTTGAGCAGAAAGATTGATTTGTATATCCTTGTTGACAGGAATATGGAGTTCTCCTGCTAGAACACCACTTTCGGGATAGGTCATCAGCCATCCATACTGAATTCCTGTAATGTCAACGACTACATCTGCTGGGTTAGCTCCCTCTTCAGGAGTTGCTCCAAAGCCATATTTGCTCACTTCTTTTGTAGCTACTTCTTCTGACTCCATTCCTTCAGCGTCTGCTATTAGGGGAGCTGCCAGAGCTGATCCTGACTTCACTGTTTGCAGTTCGGATGAAGAAACATGAGCTACTTTTGTTCCTGCTGGATCGAACCCACCCATCTGTCTGTATACATCTACACTATAGATACCAAGACCAATCACAATGATGGATGGAATTGCAGTCCAAAATATTTCTAATGGTAAATTTTCCCTAAAGGGAGCACCATCGCTATCGTCTCCTTTGGGTTTGCGAAATTTAATTGCAGAGAAGACAATTGTTCCTTCTACAACTAGAAATAAAGCTACTGCTATAGTAAACATGACGTCAAAAAAACCGTCCACCAGAGGAGCTTGTACTGATGCTTGCTCTGGTAATAGACCATGATTTTGACCTAACCACACGCTAATTATGGTGATTATTATACCAACTACTAGGGTGATTACTGAGACTGGTATTTTTTCTTTTTCTTCCATATATTACCTCTTTAATTTGTCTTCCTCCCCCTAGCCTAGGCAGAGGAGTCTTTGACTTTTTGTCATACTCAATTACATAGGTTAAACTAAGCATCTACTTATAAACTAGATATAATTGTTACTATTTATCAAAATTATAGATTATCTTAGTTTTTCATAGATTTCTCTCGAGAGAGTTTATATTATTTTAACTATTGCACTCAAAAATTACCCCACAGTTTGTATAAACAAAGTTAAATTAAATATGTACTCTTAAATTGCATACTTTGATTGATTAATTTATTAGAAATTAAAGAAAAAGTTAAAAATATTTTTTTGGGTAAAATCAGTAACACTGATCACAGTAAGCTGTAAATAAAATTTAAATCAGAAAACTTTCTAAAGCAGAACAAATCTTCAGATAGTATCCCTTATAGTAACAAAAATTAGACACATTAATAATTGTCAGATGTGATGATTATTTCTGAATTTAAGATTCAGTATGTTGTTAATTTAGCAAGATTTTAGATTACAGCTAATAAAAATCTTATGGCCAATTCTGTTTTAAATAACAATACAATTATTTCCTCTCAGTCTCCAGCGCGCGAACGCATTCGTGGTTTGGTTTGGAAACTATGTATAGCAACCCTATTACTAATGGCTATTGGCAGTGCTACCAGAGTTATGAATGCAGGTTTAGCCTGTCCTGATTGGCCGTTGTGTTATGGTAAATTAGTACCAATGGCACAGATGAATCTGCAAGTATTTTTAGAGTGGTTTCACCGACTAGATGCAAGTTTAATTGGCTTTGGCACGATCGCTCTCATGGGTTTATCATGGTGGCATAGACGAGAATTGCCAAGCTGGTTACCTTGGGCATCGACTTTTGCTCTGGGACTAATAGTTTTCCAAGGGGTACTCGGTGGATTAACTGTTACAGAATTATTACGCTTTGATATTGTCACCGCTCACCTTGGTACTGCTTTGCTTTACTTTATGACTCTATTAGTTATAAGTATGTCAATGATGCCTTATAAAGGTACAGGTAATGTTGGTAAACTACCTTGGGTAGGATTAACTGCTGCAATTTTAGTTTATTTACAAAGTTTACTCGGTGGGTTGGTTGCTTCTCAGTGGGCATTGCATCAATGTTTTGGAGTGGCGGAACTTTGTAAAATAATGAATAGTCATATTGCTGGTGTTGTTCCTCCGACTTTAGCAACATTAGCATTGGTAGTAATGGCGTGGCGCACCTCTGCCTTACATCCGCTGCTGCGAAAGTTAGCAAACTGGTCTGGTTTATTAGTATTAGCTCAGATTAGTTTGGGGGTTATGACCTTCCGGTTACGTCTGCAAATTGAGTTATTGACCGTATCTCACCAAGCTGTAGGAGCAGCATTATTAGGAACTTTAGTCGCATTTACTGTTATTGCTTTACGCGATCGACAATTTGCAAAAGCTTAAAAAAGCAGTCAGCAGTCAGCAGTCAGCAGTAAACTTTTAGAAAGGGATTGAAACCTCGTTCTAAACCTTCCGGTTTATAGAACTGGGGATTTAAACCCAGACCTATAAAAGCTGATAGCTGTTTGCGCAGCATTCCGTCAGGAAATGCTAAAAGCTAGTTAATTGTCAAGATAGATACAGTAATATAGCCCTCTTTTGTGAGTTATTAGATTACAGGACTTACGCAAATTTACCTTGAAAACGCCATCTGTAGGGGCGAATGGCATTTGCGTTACGCAAAGCTCCGCTAACGCCCTCACTCGATTTAGTGTCCGTTTACAGCACTGTCAGCTATCGGTGAGTACAGAACTAGCGGGCAAGATGCCCGCACTACAAGAATTTCACCGTAGATCGTTTGCCCGAAATATGCTGTATAACTATTCAACCGGACTAAATTTTTCAAACTGACTAACACCACAAATTAACTGGTACTAATATCCGTTTTTATTTGCTCATAAACTTTAGACTACGGAAACAAAAATCAGTTAAAACACAAAATTAACAAACTAAGAATCTATGCAAGAAGTTATTTCTCATCATCTTCCACGACGCCATGATAATATCCTACAAGTATTCAAAAGCTATTATCAACTAACAAAACCTAGAATTATTCTACTGCTACTAATTACAACAGCAGCCGGAATGTGGTTGGGAGCAAAAGGAGAAGTCTCTCCACTTCTATTATTCGTGACATTAATAGGTGGTGCATTAGCTTCTGGTGCAGCTAACGCTATTAACTGCATCTACGACAGCGATATTGACTATATTATGGAGCGTACTCGCTGGCGTCCTATTCCTTCTGGGAGAGTAAAACCACGCGATGCTTTAATTTTTGCATTCACTCTAGCAGCTACATCATTTACTTTGCTCACAGTCTTTGCTAATTTACTGGCAGCACTTTTGGCAATGTCTGGAATCGTTTTCTACGTTGGTATTTACACCCACTGGTTAAAACGTCATAGCGTACAAAATATTGTAATTGGCGGTGCTGCTGGTGCTATTCCCCCATTAGTAGGTTGGGCTGCGGTTACAGGAGAATTGAGTTGGGCAGCTTGGTTACTATTTGCGATTATCTTTATCTGGACTCCTCCTCATTTTTGGGCTTTGGCAATCTATATTCGCGATGAATACAAGGAAGTGGGTGTGCCGATGTTACCTGTGATTGAAGGAAATGAGGAAACAGCAAGACAGATTTGGGTTTACAGTCTGATTTTGATTCCGATGACGTTGTTGCTAGTTTATCCGTTGCACGCTAGTGGAGCAGTTTATGCAGTATTGGCAACTCTCCTCGGTGGAGTCTTTATCCAGAAAGCTTGGTTATTATTAAAAGAACCTTCCAATAGAGACGTAGCGCGATCGCTGTTTAAGTATTCTATCTACTACATGATGTTATTGTGTTTAGTTATGGTGATTGACAGTTTACCTTTTACTCGCGGAATTACTACTGCTGTAGCAGATAATTTGCAAACTTTTATTGGTAGTGCGATCGCAATTTTATCCTAGTTTTCATTAAACAGTAATTAAACAATAAAAATCCAGATTTGAGGTAGGCATTTTGCCTGCCTTTTAGTTTGACAATTTGTAGTTTGATAAAGACCAAGAATTAGGTTATAATATTAAATTGTTTTTTATACTAACCTGATTATTTTATTTTGGGTATTTATTCTCCCACACTTCCCTTTTATAGAAAAATCAACTAATCTTGTGTATAAGCTAAAAATAATTTAGATTTTATATTGCATCTTAACCTGTTGCTTTTAACAAAAATTAAATATATAGTTGTTTAAATGCTAAATATCTTATCACTTTAGGAATTTAGATTATGCATACTTTACTATATTCAGGACTACCGACATTGATGGTTGGAGTCTCAGGTTCCGAGTCCTCAGAGGCTGATAAATACAAAGTTCTTATACAGAGATTACATAATAATACATGGTATGTTGCTAGTACCATTTTGATGCAGTCAATTCTAACAGCTATCTTAACAGAAGCTATTTACCATTTCGGTATTCGTTCTTGGCTACAAAGATACTGTATA
>NZ_JAAHGK010001610.1:0-1437 GCF_010672505.1 Okeania sp. SIO2B9
TAGGGAAGAAATTCCAGTAGTGGACTGACACACCTAATTTTTTGCATTAGGGAGTAGAGGAGTAGGGGAGTAGGGGAGATAAAGACACCTAGAAATAACAATCTATTGCACAGTTTTAGCTGTGTCAGTTTACTACAAGTAAAATTTACAAGTAAAATTCGATGCACTAAATAAAGCTTAAAACTCAGAGCAATATTTTTCCTTCTTGCTTCTTGCTTCTTGCTTCTTGCTTCTTACTTCTTAAGCATAAAACTCAAAAATAGGTTTTCCTATGAGTCAAAATATTATCGATTTATATGAACCAATTAATATTCCTAAAATAGTAGATGAAAATATTTGGATTGTTGATGGAGGAATTGTCACAATGGCAATGTATGGAACCAGGATTCCATTTCCTACACGCATGACAATTGTGCGACTAAAAAATGGTGAATTATGGTGTCATTCTCCCATAGAATTAACCCCAAAATTAAAAGCAGAAATTGATAAATTAGGTTTAGTGCGTCACTTAATTTCACCTAACAAAATTCATTATACTTACATTCATAATTGGGCAAAGGCTTATCCAGAAGCTACTGCATGGGCATCACCAGGAGTTTTAGAACGAGCAGCACAACAGAAAATTGAGGTGACTTTTCATACTTTTTTAGCAGATGAAGCGCCCGTTGAATGGTCAGAAGAAATTGCTCAATTAATTTTTCGAGGTAGTAGATTTATGGATGAAGTAGTTTTTTTTCATCGCCAAAGTTCTACCCTTATTCTGACAGATTTGATTGAAAATTTTGAGCTGAATAAAGTTAGTAAAAAATTTGGTTTTCTCATAAAGTTGATTGGTTGTGCAGCTCCAAATGGTAAAACACCACTGGATTTGCGAGTAACATTTTGGGGGCGAAAAAATCAAGCTCGTGACTGTTTCAAGCAGATGTTAAAATGGGAGCCTCAAAAAATTATTTTATCCCACGGAAAATGGTATGAAAAAAATGGTACTGCTGAATTAAATCGAGCTTTTGCTTGGTTAGGAAAGAGTTAACGAAGTCAGAAGTCAGAAGTCAGAAGCTATTAATGTGACTTTTCAAAAGTTTTGTATGCTTTAGCGTAAAAGGAAAATTTTTTTGATGACGAACGACTTTTTTGTCAATATCGACCTATCAAAAAAAATAGCATCATCTTACTCACTACCAAATATCCTCATCGGAGCAGCTCATCAACTTATTCAACATTTGATGATGGATAATTAAGTAGATATTATATTTCCCATTACTATCTTATAGTCCTAATATATTAATTTGAATATCGTCAAGAGAAATGTCAGAAACTAATAATAAAAAAGAAGATATTTCACTATTGCAAGCTTGGCAGAAAAAAATTGAGTTAGCTAATACTAATAATATATTTTGTCATTCCATCAGTTTTTTTGTTAGTGAAATTTGTTTGATT
>NZ_JAAHGK010001611.1:0-1437 GCF_010672505.1 Okeania sp. SIO2B9
TCGCAAAAATATTCCTGTACTAGCTACCAGTTGTCGCTGTTATGCTATTGACTTACTTGGTTTTGGTGCTTCAGCTAAACCAACCCCAAGCAAAGATGTTACCTATACATTTGAAACCTGGGGTCAACAAATTGCTGATTTCTGTAGAGAGATAGTTGGCACCCCTGCTTTTCTTGTCGGAAATTCTGTTGGTTGTATTGCGGTGATGCAGGCAGCAGTAGATTATCCAGATATTGCTTTGGGTATAGGAATTATTAATTGTTCTTTGCGACTTTTGCACGAACGGAAACGGTCTACTCTTCCTTGGTATCGCAGTCAAGGAGCAGATATAGTACAAAAAGCGCTCAAAGTCAAGTGGATAAGTCAAATATTTTTTAATCAGTTAGCAACAAAGAAAACAGTCAGGCGAGTATTGTTGCAAGCTTATAAACGTTCTGAAGCTGTTACTGATGAATTAATAGATATACTCTTAACACCAGCAAAAGATGAGGGAGCAGTTGATGTTTTTGTGGCTTTTACTGGTTATTCTCAAGGACCTTTACCTGAAGATTTATTGCCAATATTACCATGTCCAGCTCTCATTTTATGGGGAGAGGAAGACCCCTGGGAGAATATTGAATTGGCAAAAGAATTTGCTAAGTTTGAAACAGTAGAAAAGTTTATTCCTTTACCTGGGGTTGGTCATTGTCCTCAAGATGAAGCACCGGAATTAGTCAATCCTATTTTGCAAGAATGGATATTTGAAAAATGGGAGCGATAGAACTCCAGTTAGCGTTTTAGTATGACAAACTTTGTTCTATAGCGTTTTTATCTGGGATGTGGAGACTAAGTGTTATCAAAAAGGTATGGAGAGAATAGTAAAGGAGAGAAAACAGCAATAAATACTAGCAAACACAAGGATAGAAGCTACTCCATCAGTGCACTTTTTTTGATAATAAAAAACCTCAATCTAGATTTACATCTCAAATAAAAACATTATATAAAATCAGCTAATTCTCTGAATATATCAAAATTTTTGATTAATGATTCATAATAATAATAATAATAATAACTGAGCCGATAAAATTTTGAGCCTTAACCTTTGTTCCCATTTACCATTTGATTTTCAAATATTTCTAAGGTTCTTAAAAGAGAAATTGCGGACTGAAAAGCTTCCTCAGTAATTTCTGTTTGTTCTTCGGGTGTATCAATTATTTCATCAACTAATAGTCTTAAAGAACCAACAATTTGATTGAGAAAACCACGAGCTTCATAAGAAGCTTTAGTCAAAAGTTGCTGGTCAATATAATTATCTGCCTTAGATTGGCCGCCAAACTGTATAGAATAGAGACGGCGATAGTAACCATCTTCTTTTTGTAGAAGTTCCAAATGAGTGCCAATTTCCACTAATTCTCCACGCTCTAAAACAGCTATCTTGTCTGCATTTTGAATTGTTGA
>NZ_JAAHGK010001612.1:0-1434 GCF_010672505.1 Okeania sp. SIO2B9
AACCATTCGGCAGACTGACTCCTGACTCCTTGTCTCCTAACTCCTTCTTCCTCTCTTAATCCTGACTCCTGACTCCTTCAGAAACAGACTTTTCGGAACTTTGCCTAATTGATAAGCACCACGACTGTCTAAATATTTATATTGTCCTGGTTGTAATCCTACATGAATAAACTTTTTTGGATAACCAATCATTACAACATTACCAGAAGAGTCTTTCTGAACAATTTTCTCTAAGTATTCTCTGGCATTTGTAGCGCGTCGAAAAAATTCTACTTGTTGCTGAGTATAAAAAACTAAACTAGGTTTTTCAAAGCTAATCATAATTATTTCTTCTCCAGGTTGTCTAACTTCAACAATAGTTTGAGCTAATTGGCGTAAGGGTAATTGACGTTCTTGGTCTACTAAAAACATCATCGGGTTAATAGTAAAAATTAAACACAATACTAATCCAATAAAGTTAGCACTCCAAATCCAAGAAGTTTGTTTTTTAACTAAAAGAAATCCCACCACTATTGCTGTAGTTATTAAAATTAATCCGCCACGAGTTAATAAACCTGATTTTCTAATTAACTCTGGGAAATATGGCATAGCTGGGTCTCCATCTAGCCAGTTAAAACTGAAGATAATTCCTATAGCTAAAATGAGCAGAAAAATGATATTAGCGACAATTGAAGCAGATAAAAAGCGACTTATTAATTTAGAATTATTTTTCTTGAGTTTGGCAATAGGTTTAACAGAATTATTGCTTGTATTAAAAGTTGATGTGGAATTATTGGCAATTTTATTAGTCTGACTGGGACTAGGAACTAAATCTCTATTAATAATAATATCGCTCCACAATAATCCTATTAATATTGCTGCAGCTGGCATTAATGGTAAGACATAACTGGGTAATTTGGTGGCAGAGACTGAGAAGAAAATAAAGATACAAATAAACCAGAAAAAAGCAAATAGACTTAACTGCTCATTTCGTGGTTTATTGCACCAATAACGACGTTGCCAAAATTTAGTTTGAGCGATCGCTATTGGTAAATAAATAGACCAAGGTGCAAAACCAATTAGTACGACTAAGAAGTAAAAGTACCAGGGCGCTCCATGATGATTAACAACTTTGGTAAAACGTTCAAAATTGTGATAACCAAAAAAACTATCAATATATTCTTTCCCGTTAACTAAAGTAACGAGAAAATACCAAGGGAATGTAATAATTGAAAAAATTAAAATGCCAGGCCGAATATTTATTTCTTGCCAGATTTGAAAAAAATTACCTACATATAATAGAAAGGAACCAATAATCAGTGCGGGTAAAACAATTCCAATCAGACCTTTGGCGAGAACTGCTAAAGATATTAGTATATAAAAAGTCAAATACCACTTGTTAAAGATGGGAAGTTTTGTAGTTTTTGATGATTGATTTTTATCTGGCGCAGATGA
>NZ_JAAHGK010001613.1:0-1430 GCF_010672505.1 Okeania sp. SIO2B9
TCGCCTTGTAGAGTATTAATTGTGAGGCAAAAAAAAGTTTTCTTGAGCTTCACTAGCAAAATCTAATTTAGTTATTGAAAAAATCATCCAGGCGATCGCTTACTACTGATCGCCCATACCAACAAAAAACAGGAGAATATTGATATATGTCTGCATCTGAAATTGTTATGCACCGGATGTTTGCTGAAGCTGTTGCCCACTATCACCCCTTCGCTGAATATCTCGGCTATCAAGAGGCAGCAGATGGATTTATTGTCTATTATGAAGGGACGAATGGTCAACAATATATGGCAATAGATACAGAAGGAAACGTCCTTGGAGATACGACTATGGGAACAACGAGAACAGTGGAAGTTTTAGCGGTAGGAGCTGCAATTCTTGATGCTATGTTTGGAGGTTCTTCTTCCTAGTTTTCTTCATCAAGATATTGGTTAAATGGCAAAGTCTTTACAACTTTGCCTACATTTTGGCATAACACCTCATAATTATATACTCACCATTTATCTAGGCACTAAATCATAAACGTAGTAGACCGACACATATTCAATGGTGCGTTAGATGTGGGGTGTGGGGAGGGTGGGAAGTGTGGGGAGGGTGGGGAGAAAAAGACACCTAGAAACAAAAAATCTATTGCACAGTTTTAGCTGTGTCAGTCTAGTAGTAGACCGACACATATTCAATGGTGCGTTACGACGGATTGCTGAATCTCTTTCATAGTCTTAATTTAAGCCTTCTAACGCACCCTACTGGACCGACACAGCTAAAACTGTGCATTAGGGAGTAGGGGAGTAGGGGAGTAGGGGAGTAGGGGAGTAGGGGAGAAAGATTTTTGTTGGGTTTTTCCGTTGGAAATGCTCCGCAAACGTCCCATGCTGCGCAATGAATCGCGCAAACAACCCAACCTACATCTATTGCACCATTTAAGGTGTGTCAGTCTACTACTAGAATTAATTATCCTATTGTTGGTTTGAGGAACGAAACCTAACCTACGCTTATTGCACTAAAGTTTTATGCTACACTAACAATTAACTCTACTCCTCCTTCAGGGATTCGTCCCTTATTCCACTGAAAACCTTTGTCAGACAGGAAAGAGGTTGTAGGGAAACAGGGGAAAAGGGAGTATTTCGACGATTAAATGCCCATAAAATCGCGATTTTTCTTCCTTTCCCTTTTCTTTTCCTAAAATGTTCTTGTTTCCCATCATTGCACTTATAAATAATCCTAGTTTTTACTCCATTTGAACTATTTCAACTGAGGAGAAGTAGAGTTAAATTTCTGCAATTATGCAGTAGTAACTGCAACTTTTCCTCAGTTGAAATAGTTCAAATGGAGTAAAAACTAGGATTATTTATAAGTGCAATGATGGGAAACAAGAACATTTTAGGAAAAGAAAAGGGAAAGGAAGAAAAATCGCGATTTTATGGGCATTA
>NZ_JAAHGK010001614.1:0-1430 GCF_010672505.1 Okeania sp. SIO2B9
CTCTTGGGTGACGGTGACTGGGTCAAAGGTGCGATCGCTAGAAAGCTTCACAGGGGATACGTTGGAGACCATGGGATGTTGAGAATAAAACCTAGAGGGGGAATGCAGGAATTGAACCGTAAATTTATTCTAATGGTTAGGAAAGAGGATTTAATAACTTCCACCTCTAAGTCTGTTGAGGCAGAGCGACATAATTCCACTGAGGGAGATAGTCGTCAAAGCGGATGGGCATTTGGGATCTAAAGGCATCTGAGGCTTTTCGACCTGTTTCGTAAACGGCATCAATAATGGTGCTAACAACGGATAAGCCCGTCTTGGTAGAGGTTTGAGCGATTAAATCACGGAAAGCCTCAATGGAGTCCAAAATAGCGCCTCGGCAGGTGCGTGAAATTTGGGCAAAGAGTCAATGCTCAATCGGATTGTATTTTGAGGTGTAGGGCGGGTAATGAGCAATGCGAATCTCGAGACCCAAGTCATTGGCCAATAATTGCAGATCTTCCTTGAAGATATAGTGCCGCGCACTATTGCTGCCACCCGCATCACACAAGAGCAGAATTGAGGTCGCCGTGGGATAGTCATGACCACCGTGCTGAGTCCACCAATGATAGATGGAGTCACAGGCAAATTCTGAGGTGTCTCGGCTGGTCCCAATTTGGACATAGCCTGTGTTTTGATTGAGATCATAGAGACCATGGGGAATGGCAACCCCATCAGCCAAGTGAGGCCAATCATGGTCATAAACCCGCAGCTTATCTGTGCTGTAGGTATGCCCATCCCGATAGAAGGGGCCAATCAATTCTCTTTTTTAGTATCCATGCTGATGACAGGATTGCCGGTCTCTGTGTAGCGCTTGCGTAAGGCATCGATATTCTCAAATTGGTCATTTCGTTGGGGATGACGAGCGCCAGTTGCTAGGGTCTTGCTGGCGCGACGTCGACGATAATGATGTTTCTTGAGCAACTGGTCAACCACTGTCACACTCACGTCGATATTTTCAGTCTTCAGCAAGGCCGCAATTTTAGGGCGACTCAGATTAGTCCATTTCACCTGGTCATCGACCGGCGAACCTGCGGTATGGCGCTCCATCACTTTCAAAAACGCCGTATCTAAACCTGGAATCGTCTCAAACGCTGATTTGCGTCCGCCCCCCTGACGACGAATCCCGGATTTTTCCATGCTTGTGTCATCCTGTAGTTCTGCTATCCCAGCCTTTATCGTGCGATAGTCACAGCCTAAGACGCGATGGATATAGCTAATGCCGCCATACCCTAATTTAATCGCTTCGATGCCCGCGTATCGACGACGATCTTTTTCGGACAGTGACTGATAGTAACGCTGCATGTGAGTTTCTATTTCAGCCGAATAGGACACAGGGAAACTGCTCTCGAATAACCTACCTCTTTACGCTATATCATCTGTCAAGATAGGGA
>NZ_JAAHGK010001615.1:0-1428 GCF_010672505.1 Okeania sp. SIO2B9
TAAAAAGCGTTTCATCTTGGGGTTTTGGATTCTAGATTTTAGCTTAGAGGATGTTTTAAAAGCTTAAAGAGGTCAAATTCTATGCCTGTCGCCGCACCAATATCCGTATCATCGACACGTAGATAAACGTCTCAGATGTCTCGGGTAATCGTTCATAGTCTCGGACCAATCGACGGCACTGCATGAGCCATCCAAAGGTACGCTCAACGACCCACCGTTTTTTGAGCAGAACGAACCCTTTTGTTTGTTCGGGACGTAGCACGACCTGAACCAGCCAGTGACAGATATCCATCACCCACATCATGAAATCAGGTCCACTAAATCCGCCATCCGCCCATACGGTATGGATGCGGTGTACTCGCTTACCCAGGGCTTTCACCCGCTTGAGAGCGGTTTTAGCACCTGCTCGTTCAGGAGTCTTGGCAGAGGTCACCCACACCCGTAGTAGCAATCCCAGCGTATCCACGACGGCAAAGCGCTTTCGCCCTTTAATCTTCTTGCCGGCATCAAAGCCCACCGCCTCATCAATCATGGCGGATGTTTTGACACTCTGGCTATCAATGACCACCTCAGATGGACTCTCTTGTCGGCCTTGAAGAATGCGTTCTCGGCGGTAAAGTTCATCATAGATTTTGAGCCACGTTCCGTCCTTCTTCCACTTCCGGAAGTAGGTGTAGACCGTTTGCCATTTAGGAAAATCGGACGGGAGTGCCCGCCATTGAATGCCCGTGACCAAGACATACATAATGGCGTTGAGGACGGCCCACATATCAACACTACGGGGACGACCGCCGGGTTTAGCCGCAGGAAGCAAGGGTTGAAGCGTCGCAAATTGGTCTTGGGTGAGATCACTGGGATATGCTGTTCGCATGTGGCCTACTCGCTTGCAATGAACTACAACATGCAAGATACACCGAGTGGGCTTTTTTACGGCATCACGACCTTTTCAAACACCCTCTTAGATCATCAAAAAAGGTCTTTCGAGAGGGTAAATGCTCTCTAAGCAGTTGATAGTTTGTATCGAGTAACTCCAAGGTGGTATGAAACAAAAACGCCAGTAGATTGAGCGTTGCGAGGAATGACGCTAAGTGCTCTTGCCCATGGCCAAAGTTATGCTCTAAATTGTAGCCCTTCGTCTTGAGGGTATTGTTGTTTTCATTTTCGACCTTCCATCGTGCCCGTGCGGACAATACCAAAGCTTCAACGGTCTGGTGTTCAATGAGGTAATTGCTGGCCCACGCATTCTGATAGAGGATCTCCCCATCGGCATTGGTAATCGTCAGTTCACACCAATTGACCCACAATGCATCGTCTCCATCTTTAAGCGGAACTTGGTTGAGATAGCGGGAGGTATAGGTGTGCGTGGTTTTGCCTCTACGGTGTTGTTTGACGAATGTTGGCAATTCAATTCCCTCTAAATGCTCATAA
>NZ_JAAHGK010001616.1:0-1424 GCF_010672505.1 Okeania sp. SIO2B9
TTTTAGCTAGATCGCCGAGAAGCCTCACGCCATAATCTGTGATTTGGCGACCAGATGAATCGGCGGCCAATTGAATGGGTTCGATGCCGATTCAATTTGCATGATATCTCAGCAAAAACCTTCGCCCTAGTTGAAAAACTTGTATTATGATATTGCAATAACCCCAGAAAATTTCCACCATGCGCACTGCCTACCAATATAAATTCAGGCCCAAAAAGAACAAATAGCCACTATTCAATTGTGGTTGGAATTGTTGCGTCGGCAGTACAACTATCGGTTGGGTGAAAGGTTTTCATGGTGGTCAGAAAACCGTTGTCCAGTTAACGCTTGCCCCTTAGTGATGCCAATTCCTCAACTAAGAGATAATCCAGATTATTACTCTCAAAAAAAAGATTTGGTCAATACTAAAGACAAGTTTCCTGAATACAAGCTAATTCATTCTCAGGTATGCCAGGATTGCATTAAACGGGTAAAACTAGCTTTTGATAGGTGGTTCAAAGCAGATAAAAACGGGCAGCGATTAGGCAAACCAAGGTTTAAAGGAAAAGGTCGTTATCGCAGTTTTACTTATCCTCAAATCAAACTTAACTGCATTGAAGGAAATCAAATTAATTTGCCCAAAATAGGAAAAGTAAAGTTAATTCAGCATCGTCCAATACCAGAAGGATTTATAATTAAAACAGTAACAATTAGCCGTAAAGCAGATGGTTATTATGTAACTTTATCCCTAGAAGACAAATCAGTTCCAGCTTTAACAACTAAAGTTGAACCTACATTAAAAAACACTCTGGGAATTGATATGGGACTGAAGGAATTCTTAGTAACAAGTGAAGGAGAATCTGTCCCCATACCCCAATACTATCGAAAATCTCAGCAGCGATTAAAGACTCTACAGAAACGTTTATCTCGTAAAAAGAAAGGTAGTAAAAGATGGTTAAAAGCTCTTCTATCTGTAGCCAAACAACATAAAAAGGTCGCTGATCGACGTAAAGATTTCCACTTTAAAACAGCCAATGAATTGTTATCAAAAGCAGAAGTTATCGCCCATGAAAACTTAAATATCAAAGGGCTAGCAAAGAGCCGTTTGAGTAAATCAATTAACGATGCAGGATGGGGACAATTCCTATCTATTTTAACTGTCAAAGCTGAAAATGCTGGACAGAAAACCATAGGAGTGAACCCAAAAAATACCAGCCAAGATTGCTCAAATTGTGGAAAAAAAGTCGATAAAGAATTAAACATACGAACTCATTCTTGTCCGCATTGCGGTATTGCGATCGATCGTGATGTGAATGCAGCAATAAATATCAAAAATAGGGCGGTAGGGCATTCCGTCCTTAAAGCTCGTGGAGTCCGACGGGGTACCGGGACTGCGAAACGAGAAGCCCACACTATACCGCAAGGTTAGTGTGGGAGTATGTCAC
>NZ_JAAHGK010001617.1:0-1422 GCF_010672505.1 Okeania sp. SIO2B9
TCTACTCCCTACTCCCTAAAAGTATCAATATATGTACCTCATAACTTCGGAAACTGCTGTAACATATTTTTGTAGAATTTTGTTATCTTTGAAAAACAATTTTCGACTGGTTATGACAAACAGTTTGATTCAACCTGAGCAAAATTTTGCTATTTGGGCAATTCTTCTCTCAGCAGCAACTATTGGTTTTTGGTCAGAACAGAAAAAGTGGGGTGCAAGTATATCTGGTGCTGTCATAACTATGCTAGTAACATTTTTTCTGTCGAATCTAAGAATTATACCTATTGATGCTCCTGTCTATAATGTAGTTTGGTCTTTTCTGGTTCCCTTTTCTATTCCTCTGCTTTTATTTCAAGCTAATATACTACAAATTATGCATGAATGTGGGCGAGTTTTAATTGCTTATTTTTTAGGTGCTTTGGGAACAATTTTGGGAACTATACTAGCATATTATTTGATTCCTATAGGCGAGTTAGATTGGAAATTAGCTGGAGTTTTCTGTGCTACTTATATAGGTGGATCTGTGAATTTTTTTGCCACTGCTCAAATTATCGAATTAAATTTAGATTCAGGAGATTTGTTAGCTGCAGGAACAGCAGCAGATAATTTGGCTATGACTTTGTTTTTTCTACTTTTATTTGCTTTACCTTCTCTGAAATGGGTAAAACAATTTTTTCCTGGTAATAATTTGCCTCAAGATACAAGCTTCCTAGAACAAAGTAAAAGGAATTTTTCTGAGTCACTCACACAAGAATTATCGGTTCTAGATATGAGTAAAGCATTAGCTATTAGTGGAATATCAGGTGCACTAGGCATTAGTATTGCTAGTTTATTAGGTATTCCTAAAGCAGCAATTTTATTCACCACTATTTTAATAGTTTCTCTAGCCACAATATTTCCCCAATATTTAGGAAAATTAACAGTAGCAGACAAAATTGGTACTTTGTTAATGCAGATATTTTTTGCCGTAATTGGAGCTAGTGCTAATATCTGGAAAGTTCTAGAATTTGGACCAGTTTTATTTTTTTTCGCTGGGGTAATTTTGACCGTTCATTTACTTTTTCTGTTACTTGGTGGTAAATTATTAAACTTAGAATTGGCTGAATTAGTTGTAGCTTCTAACGCCAATTTGGGAGGTGCTACTACTGCTGCTGCTATGGCAAAAGCGAAAAATTGGTATCAATTAGTAACTCCTGCCATTCTTTGTGGTATTTTTGGTTATGCTCTAGCTACTTTTATTGGAGTTGCTCTAGCTAATTTTTTGGGTTAAAAAATAGGGGAAGGAGTCAGGAGTCAGGAGGAATTGGGAGTTGTAGGGGCATCTATCTGAATCGCCCGTACAGAAGAATAGTCCCTTAATTTTTCTGCCTCGCGTTACCCCAAAATCCTCACTTTTTCAGCTCTATTGATCGAAAAGCTGGA
>NZ_JAAHGK010001618.1:0-1418 GCF_010672505.1 Okeania sp. SIO2B9
AAAAAAGCCTCAATATAACATGCGATCTTTACCATCAGCGACGCGGTCGTCGGCTCGACAAATGGGAGATATGTAAGGGAACGTGGCAGAAAGTCTTGCACCTGTGACAACATCAATATCTTTTCCTGGATAAAGACTATTAAAGTCGAAGAATTTTTTCTGAGAGTTGTTGGGAAATTTCGCTGGTGTAACTAGCAACCGCCAGCCATTGTCAACCAGAGTTGCATTCAATACAGGGAGCGGAATATTACCTTCTTCAACTTCCCCTCGCCAGTCGGCTAAGGTTTTTGGAGACTCTGGGGTTTTCATACGTCCTTGCCAGTCCTTCTCGATCGCAATACCTCGATCTCTGACTTTGGGAGTGAGAATGTCTGGTAGGAACGGGAGGAAAATCACGCGCCACAAGTCAGGATAGGCTAATCCCCAACCTACTGCATCTAAACTGTTTGCGGTAGCGCCCTCAAATATTTTTTCTGATTCTGAAGTCGGTGGAAAACCTTTATATGTAAAGCGATCCAGATAATACATTGCACCTACTGAGCCACCAGAAACGGAACTAATTAATCCAATTGCTTTAGTAAATGATTCCCCTAACTCTTCTTGCAAGCCAGTCAATACTTGAGCCGTCCATCCAGCGGCTTGAATTCCACCTCCACTAGCACAGACAACAACTACAGTTTGTTTTGCAAGAGGCTCTTCTAGATCTTGTTTGTCCAGACGCTTTTGTAATAAGGCCGTCAAATTTTTTTGCTCTTCTGGCTGTTCTGGAGCATCCTTTAATGTAAAATAGTGATCGACATTCAAAAGCCTATAGAGCGCTACAGCAATCAGCACCCAGAAGAACAAGACAGAAATACGCGAGTAATCGAAGAAGAAGGTAAGACTGCCCAACAAAAGCACCGATACGGAAATTAACAACATTACATATAAAAGTGCTGGCGGTTCTTGTATCTTCTTATCGGGGGGCAACGAACTTGGCATAAAAAGCTTAAATGCGATTATATAGATAACAACAAGAACGATGAAGAAAACAATAGCGTCAAAATGATTGTTGTTTAAAATACCATTATCGATATAGCCTGCTGCTTTGGAAGAGTGTTGGGTCAAAAAGGAAATTGCTTTCACCAAAACCTTATTAATACCGGGAATTTTATCGACCGAGAGAAAGTTTTGAATCAGTTTGAAAAGAAACAAAAAGATAACGCCAAATGACACCCCCAAAAACAATCCAGACCATCTTTTGTTATTATCCATTTCTTCCTGGGATAATTCAAATACTGTCAGGGTCGTCGGTAATGCCAGGGCGATCGCTAACACATAATACCAAACTTTAGAAGAAGAAACTCCAGGCAGTTCCGGAACCCCAAAACGAGCTGGCGCACCACCAAGGATTATTGCAACGACAAAGGTTACGGCTG
>NZ_JAAHGK010001619.1:0-1416 GCF_010672505.1 Okeania sp. SIO2B9
TATAATTCCCATTTCTCCTGACTCCTGACTCCTACTTTTACTCATAAGACTTTTTCAGCAAACCCTAATTATATTTCCTCTCTAGCATAAAATATTGGTAAAGCCACAAATAAGCAACCTAAAAGCAACCCAAAAATATCAGAAATCCATAATTTACCCCCTAACAAACCCAAGATTAAAAATACTGTTGCCACAGTAGTAAATAAATTATTAGTTGCCAATTTATTCTGTTTTATAACCAGATGTTTAACTGTAATAAAAACTGATGCAATTATAACAGCCATTATCGGATGCCAAATAATTATCCGATAGCCAAAAATAAACCAAGCAAAAGCAAACATCAAAGCATCTAACCAAAATTCTTTTTCCTTAAATCTAGCCCACCAAAAATTCTGAGTTCCTAACTGCAAAATCTTTATAAAATGCTCATTTTTTTGTAATCTCAAAATTTTATTTTTCCACCTAGCTTTACGATCCATTCTCAATATTTGTTGCCACTCTGGCACAGTCTTACCCTGAAGCTTACCTAGTAATTTAACTTGATCTATATTTTGCAATCTTAAATCAGTTAACTTCGCAGAAATAGTCTTTAAATTTTGAGCATAATTAGCCTTTTTTCCGGGATTTCTACTAATAACAACAGTCAAAGTTTTTTTGACACGACTCACCTGAATTTTAACCGACTCAGTAGCCAAAACTTCCTGTAACTCCTGTCTAATTTCTGCTTGCTCAGTCAACTTTTTCGGCACTGCTGAAGAAGGAGAAAAATAAACATTTTCCATATAGTTAGACCGAGGTTTAAGATGTCTAATAATAGCAGTGGCAGAATGATAACGCCGATTTGTTGCACCTTCCAACATCTTGTCTAAAATTAGACCGAGTTCTTTACTAACAGGCATTTTTAAATAATCCCGCCATACCCACTTACTATTTCTACTATCAAACAAATCAAAAGGTGAAACTTGAGTCAAAAGATGAATACAAGTAACACCCAAACTATAAAGATCGCTAGCAAAAATAGCCTTACCCATAAGTTGCTCGGGAGCGGTATAAGCAGCACTACCAATAATAGTTCCAGTTTCAGGTAAACCTTTTTTCTCCACTAACTTCGCAGCACCAAAATCTACTAAAACCAGTTGACCAGTAGTGCGACGAATAATATTTTCTGGCTTAATATCTCGATGAATAACTTTCGATTTATGCACAAACTGTAATACTGGCAATAAATTATTTAAAAATTCCCGAATTTTAGCTTCAGTAAAGATACCTTTTTCTGCCAATTCTTGGGCGAGATTTTTGCCTTCAATATATTCTTGAACTAGATATTGTTGTCCATCCTTTTGAAAATAAGTTAGTAGTTTGGGTATCTGAGAATGAATACCTAGAGTTTTTAACTGTTGTGCTTCTTGCTGAAAT
>NZ_JAAHGK010000162.1:0-8366 GCF_010672505.1 Okeania sp. SIO2B9
TTCTTTCAGTAAAAAAAATTATTGTAACTATTCAGCTGAATGCTGAATAGTTACAATAATTTTTTTTACTGAAAGATAACCTAAAATTAACCTACAAGCTCTAATATATATTAGTTTTGTTAATAATTTATAATATAAATGTCTAAATACAGCGCTATAGAAGTTAAGAATCTTGATAAAAAATTTAAAGGAAAACCTGCTTTGCAGCAAGTTAATATCTGTGTTGAAGCAGGAGAAATGGTAGGTTTAGTTGGTGCTTCTGGTTCGGGAAAATCTACTTTACTACGACTGATAAATGGTTTAGAGCATGGAGATCAAGGTACCATTTACATATTTGGTACAGCTTTACAAACAGATGGCATTTTTCACTCACATATTAGAAAATTACGTTGCCAAATAGGTTGTATTTTTCAGCAATTTAATTTGGTCAAGCGACTAACAGTAATAGACAACGTTTTAGTGGGAAACTTGGGGCAAATGTCTCTTGTAAATTCGGCACTACGTCTATTTACAAAAGAGCAAAAAATACAGGCACTTGCTGCATTGGAAAGAGTAGGAATTTTAGAACAAGCTTATAAAAAAGCTGCCCAACTTTCTGGAGGACAACAACAACGGGTAGCGATCGCTCGTTGTTTAGTACAGGGAGCTAAAATTATTCTAGCAGATGAACCCATAGCTTCTCTAGACCCGGAGTCTGCTCGGAAGATAATGGAATTATTATGCAAACTCAACCGAGAAAATAATATTACTATTGTTACTTCTCTACATCAAGTTCAAATGGTACGTCGGTATTTTGAACGTACTATTGCTCTGAGAGATGGAGAAGTTGTATTTGACGATCCAACAGTTAATCTGAGCGATCGTAAACTAGACGAACTTTATGGTGCAGCGGCAGAAGAATTAATATTGAAAGGTCATGGAGAATTAGTATAGTTAATTTATCAAATATTCAAGGGTGTGAAAATAAGTCAAAAGTAAGAATTAAGAATTAAGAAGTTAAAAGCCATGTGAAGTCAAAAGCAAGAATTAAGAATAAAGAATTAAGAATAAAGAATTAAGAAGTTAAAAGGGAGAAAGTTTTTGATCGCTAATTATCTGAACATGGTATTAAACCCAAAAGAAACAAAATTAGAACTTAATTTTCTGTGTAGAAATATATATAGCAATCCTAAATGAGTTGTGACAAATCAAAAAGTAGATAAAAAAACTGAAACTCCTACCTGTTCCCTGTTCCCTGTTCCCTGTTCCCTAAAAGCGGTAAGATTGTTATACACAAATAAAATAGGATTGCTATAAATAAAAATGAACAAAATAACTAATAATTTTAACCGTATTGATAAAACTATTATAGCTACTCCAGCAGTTATAGAAATGTTAGCCCAAGAAAAGAAACGAGTTACTAATACTCGCATAATGTTTGTATTGGGTGCTGCGACTGTTCTAGTTTTTTCTGCTCTACAAAGTGAAATAAATTTTTTAACTTTATTCCAAAAAAGCGGTAATATGGTTGAGTATATTCAGTCATATTTTCCCCCTGATTTTTCCGATTGGAAAATTTATTTAGAAGACACAATAATTACTATTTCAATGGGTCTTTGGGGAACTATTTTAGCCGCGATTTTCGCCGTTCCATTTTCGATTTTGGCATCAGAAAATATGAGTCCAATTTGGATTGTACAGCCTATACGTCGAATTTTAGACGCCATGCGGGCAATTAATGAAGTGGTATTTGCTCTAATATTTGTAGTAGCTGTTGGTTTAGGTCCCTTTGCTGGTGTTTTAGCTTTATTTGTACATACAGCAGGTACTTTAGGAAAACTTTTTTCTGAAGCAGTGGAGTCTATTGAACCTGGTCCCGTTGAGGGTATTCGTGCTACGGGTGCTAGTAAAATTCAAGAGATTATCTTTGGAGTAATTCCTCAAGTAATGCCTTTATGGACTTCCTTCGTCTTGTATCGTTTTGAATCAAATGTTCGTTCTGCCTCCGTGTTAGGAATAGTAGGTGCAGGTGGTATAGGAGTTTCTCTTTATCAAAGTTTTGGTTCGTTTTTGTATCAAAAAGTTTGTGCAATTTTAATTATTTTAATCTTGGCAACTTCAATAATTGATTTATTATCAGCAAAATTAAGAAATTGGTTAGTGTAGATAACGAGGGAGGAGTCGGGCCGTAGGGGCGATTCGCGAATCGCCCCTACAGGATTTTGGTTATGACAATATGGTTCATCAATTGGAAAAGCGCTGTAATTTGTTGGGTTTCGGGTTCCTCAACCCAACCTACGACTAGCCTGTGTTTGCAATTTTCCTCTTAATCCGTATATCCGTGGCATAATCCGTGTGAGCAACCCAACCTACGACTAGCTTGTTTTATTTTGAACCGATACCTCCATGAATTGTGACTCCGCTGCTGCCAGAAAGATCGATATCTATTTTATCTCCCCTATCTATATCACGCCCAGCAGTATTAGTCTTAATATTAACATCGCGCCCCGCTTGAATTTTCGCTTGCGCTTCTTGTCTAACTTCTTCCCAACCCCCTTCCGGTAAACCTTTACCCCCACGCAATAACGCTACGGGAAAATCTTCTGTTTGGGAAAATAAGTTAATTAAAATATAATAGTGGCTTTGTTGCATGAAAGTGCTAGAAGCATTATAAAACAAGGGTTAATCAAGAAAATCTATAAATGAGAAAGTGCTGCCCTGTAAGAGTTTCAGGATATTAGTGCAACAAAACCTATAACAGTCAAGAAAACTATAGAGCGATCGCGGTTTCTATTTATAGCTCGTCCCTTAAAAGTTAAAATTAATCAAACAGTTTCCGAACTTGAAAAGCATTTAGGTAAATCAATAACAGCTAGAGAACGAGAACGAATACAGATGATTTACTGGCTAAAAACCAGTCTAGTATCGACTCGCCCAGAACTGTCCAAGCTACTAGGTCGCCATGAATCAACTATTACACCTTGGATCACACTTGATCGGGGTTTGCACATTATGGAATGATTAGGCCAAAAATTAGTTTAGACTTTGAGTAAAAATCTCCAAAAAGAGGCAGTAGGCAGCTTTGCTGTAGGCAGTAGGGAACCCACCCCTCGCCCCTCCCAGGAGGGGGAGGGGAAATAATTGATAATTTATGTGTGAGAATTGATTTTATTTTGGATTTTTATCAGATGTCTATTTTAGCAATTGATTAATCCAAAATCCTGTTCATCAAAAATCTAAAATCATTTGTCACTGTGCAACGCCCTTGATCGAGTGGGAAAACTAGAAAAGCTGTTAGAAGTAAAAAATACACCATGGGAGCACCCACATTTAAGTTAAGATCCTAAGAGGTTGTTTGTAAAGAATTATGGGTAGTCCTGCATGGGTTTTGGTGAAGATATATATTTTTTAATTTCTCCCATACTCCCCATCCCCCCATCTCCCCATACTCCCCTCCTGGGAGGGGTTAGGGGTGGGTCCCCATCTCCCCACACTCTCTCTACCATTACTATGCACCACCACCGAATTATGAAGTGTTTTTACCCCTGGCAAATTGGGTATTTCAGCCTATAAATCTGGGATAAATAACCAAGTTGTTACAGTTTAAAGGTCAATCATTGTATATTAGACTTGTCGCTTTATAACTTAAAAATCCCCCAAAAACCTTGTTCTGTAAGGATTGTAGCTATTGGAGGGCAAAAATGCTGGGAATTATTGCTCTGTCTAGGTTAGAGTGATTTTTTCCCTTTATTTAGCGACAACTCTATTACAAAACTTTACAAACAGTCTCTAATATTTAAGTTAAGATGTTAATATTATACATATCAGGGTTAAAAACTAAAAAATTTATTCTATTCTTACAGTATTTGGGACTACTCATTAAAACTGTGAGTAAAAGTTAACCTCAAAACTACAAAAGATGTAGTTGGCAGAAAGCTTCTAGGCTATGAAAGTCACATTATGGTGCATGGCTGCTCATAAAGTCTAACGAGGTAAGTCAAAATGATTCGCGATCTGAGTCAAGTTTTGAGAAGGATTTTGGAAGATTCGAGACTATCGTCCAGGTTTCCAGAATTGGCGGAAGCCCAGATTTCCTTTGAGCGTCCGTCGGAAACTTTTAGTCCTGGGCAAACCACTGTTAATTTATTTCTGTACGACATTCGGGAACACCTAGAACTACGCAGTAATGAACCAAGTATCGAAATGCGAGGTGGACAGGCAATTATTCATAATCCACCAAAGCGCATAGCCTGTTCTTATTTGGTTACAGCTTGGCCTGTTGGCGGGGAAGAATTACCCCTGCAAGAACACCGATTACTTAGCCAAGTGCTGCAAGTATTCTCAGCGTATCCAACTATTCCAGAAATACCTTTTTTACAAAATACCGGACTGGCAGGGCAAGAACCACCCTTACCATTGGTAGCAGCTCAAGTCGATGGAGTGCAAAGTGTGGCTGAACTTTGGACGGCGTTAGGTAATCAATTACGTCCTTCAATCACAGTTACAGCAACTCTTTCTATTAAGGAACTGTTTGAGCCAGAACCAACCCCCATTGTCATTACTCAAGATTTACAATTAGGCCAGCAACTCTCACCATCCTCAGAACAACTTGTGCCAGGCACTGAACAAAGATTTTTCCGCATTGGTGGACAAGTTACAGATGTTAACAATCAACCTGTTGTGGGTGCAACAGTTATTTTGGTTGAGCGTAATCTTACTGCAGCCACTGATGGAAATGGACAGTACAGTATAGGAGCAATTCCTGCTGGTGCTTATACTTTGAGGGTGCAGTTAGAAGATTTATTACAGGAGGTTAATATTACTATTCCAGTAGAAAACACAACAAATAATTACAACCTACAACTATAAACAGTCCCACAACTATAAACACTAAATTCTGTTTAATCAAGGAGAAAACAGCATGCCACAATATCTCTCTCCCGGAGTCTATGTTGAAGAAGTTCCTCCCTCATCTCGACCTATTGCCGGAGTCGCTACCAGTATAGCTGGATTTATCGGGATTGTACCCCAAAGTATCCAACTTCCTGCCGAGCGTGTTGAAACTACTACAAATGGCACTACCACTATTACCTTCAAAGTAGAAGAAAAGACTCTTCCCGATGCCGGAATAGCTAAGTTAGTGACTAATTGGAGTCAGTTTGTTAGCACATTTGCTGACTTAGCTGGGGATAAGACTCTTGGGAATCTCACAGATGTAGATGAACCTAGTTTTGATACTGCTTCACTTAATAGCTGGAGTCTTTTTGCCCAAGCAGTTTACGGTTTCTTCAATAATGGTGGAACTAGGTGCTATGTCATCCGTATTGATAGTAATACAGAGTTAGCTGCTGCCCTCAATACTTTTGCCTCCATTGACGAAATTACCATGGTGGCTATTCCTGGCATCATTAGCCAAGCAGAACAAGAAGCTGTCATAGGACACTGTGAAAACCTCAAAGACCGATTTGCTATTCTTGATGGCCAACAAAATCCTGATCCTATTGACCGAGACAGTATTAAAGGTAATACCAGAGATAGTAACTATGCTGCTCTTTACTTCCCCTGGATCAAGGTTTTTGACCCTGCCAAACAAATTTTAGATCCATCAAGTAATGGTAGTATAATCCTGCCTCCTAGTGGACACTTGGCTGGGGTTTACTCACGAGTAGATGGAGAAAGGGGTGTCTTTAAAGCACCAGCTAATGAAGTCATTCGAGGTGCTTTAGATTTAGAATACAACCTCACGAAAGCAGACCAAGATGGTTTAAATCCTCTAGGAATTAATATCATTCGCTCTTTTAAAGGCAATATCAAAGTCTGGGGAGCGCGCACTCTAGGAGGCGAAGACAATGGAGAATATAAGTACATTAGCACCCGCCGCTATTTCAACTACTTACGGGAATCTATTGATGAGGGGACGCAGTTTGCTGTCTTTGAACCCAATAATCTAGCACTGTGGCAACGAATTAAACGAACAGTAGGGGACTTTCTGTTAAATGAATGGCGCAATGGGGCGTTGTTTGGGGAAACACCAGAGAAAGCTTTCTTCGTTAAATGTGACGCAGAAACTAATCCCAAAGAAGTCAGGGAGTTAGGACAAGTTGTAACCCTGATTGGGGTAGCAATTGTCAAGCCAGCGGAATTTGTGATCTTCCGCATCCAGCAAACGGCTGGCGAGTAGTAATCTGTTGAACCAACTAAAAAGGAGATTTAGTCATGGCAAGAGTTGATCCGTATAAAAACTATCGTTTCCTCGTGGAGATTGATGGAATTGTTCAGGCAGGCTTTTCAGAATGTAGTGGTTTTGGTTCTGAGGTAGAAATCGTTGAATATCGTGAAGGTGGAGACGATGCTACAGTGCGTAAACTACGAGGAAAAGCTAGTTATCCTGACATTTCTCTCAAATGGGGACTAAGTGATTCCCGTGAACTCTATGATTGGCACTTAGCTGCTGTCAATGGACAGATTGAACGTAAAAATGGTTCTATCATTCTGCTTGATGATACAGGACAAGAAAAAGTACGCTGGAACTTTTTCCAGGCTTGGGCTAGTAAGTATGAAGCACCTGGTTTAGATGCTAAGGGAAGTGATGTTGCGATTGATACCCTCACCGTGACTTGTGAACGTCTGGAGCGAGCTTAACGAAGTCAGAAGTCAACCCACCCCTAACCCCTCCTGGGAGGGGAAGTCAACCCACCCCTAATATAGAATCCGGTTGAATAGTTATTGTATAGTTGAGTGTAGGGGAGTAGGGGAGTGGGGGAGTAGGGGAGATTAAAGGCTTGAAGTAATTATAGAATTATCAACATATACTATATAAACGGATTCTATATAACCCCTCCTGGGAGGGGAAGTGATTTTGGTAACGGGGATTTGAGCCCCGCTCCAAAAATATTTCGCCGATCTTGGCGGGGTTTTAGACCCATACTTCCTGTTCCCTGTTCCCTGTTCCCTGTTATGAGTCTATAAAATCTGACTTTTGACTTTTGACTTTTGAATTCCGTGTCTATAAAATCTTACTTTTGACTTTTGAATTCCGTGAAACGGTATGATTATTCCTGAGCAAACAGCCATGTTACAAACTGAGTATGAGTTTACATTACCAGCAGGTTATGTGGACAAAGAAGGCACTTTACATAAGGAAGGGATAATGCGACTGGCAACTGCTGCCGATGAAATTATACCCCTGAAAGACCCTCGCGTACAATCTAACCCAGCCTATTTAATTGTCATTCTGCTATCTCGAGTTATAACCAGACTAGGTTCCGTAGAAGTGATTAATCCTAAAGTGATTGAAGGATTATTTGCTTCTGACTTATCCTATCTACAGGATTTGTACAATCGCATTAATGGCAATGGAACGCGATCGCTCCAGATTACCTGTCCTCACTGTGAAAATGATTTTGCTGTGGAGTTGGACCTATCGGGGGAATTTTAGGCTACCCCCTGGACCAACTCCATCAGGAGGTAGCCTATCTGGCATATCACTTCCATTGGCACTATGAATCAATCATGGTAATGGAACACAGGGAAAGGAGACGGTGGGTTGAGGAAGTTGCCCAGATCAATAGGCGTTTGAATGCCCAAACCGGGCAGATAGAGTTTACCTAAAGACTAAGAGAATTAGCGATCGCGATTCAACAGCTTACTATTGGTACTTTTAAGATGGAAGATTATCCTTTACACCCTTCTAATAATCCAAGTAGTTTAACCTTGGGCAAACGTATACAGCGACGAGTGGTTGAACCTGCTGGGGTAATTAATACCCAGCAGCTACATTGCCATTACCAAGCTACTCAAGGAATAGCTGGACGACTTGTACAAAGGTTAGGGTTACCGGAACAGGTAAAATTCCGCTATGGCTCTGGAGTTTTGCAACCTACATCAATAATTCAACGTCTGCAGCGACAGCGCACGGAATCAGCGGAGGTTCTTAATGAGCAATTTCCAGCAACTCCTGACGCTCACTCAGCAATGGGAGAAATGGTTCAACGTTCTATACCGCCTCAATCAAGGCAGTTTCAGAATAGTAGGGAGATTCAAGGGAGAAGCACTAATAAATTAGGCAGATATCACACAAATCCCCTGCAGCCATCTATAACCCAGAAAGCAACGGTAATGACAAAGCCAGTGGAAAAAAAACCACAATCTGACACTTCTGTTGTGAAGACAAGTAGGGGAGAAACAAACCGACCATTTCGGATTAGTCGCAAAGCAACTGTTTCAGAAGTTAATGTCAGCAATCTAGGAGCTAAGGTTGAAGCTGAACCTAACTTTAAACAGAATCAGGATTTGCCTCTTAACCAAGCTACTAACCAATTATCGACAAGTACGGTTCAAACAAAAGCAGATACTTCTGTTAATCCCAATAGTTTAGTAACTGCAAC
>NZ_JAAHGK010001620.1:0-1410 GCF_010672505.1 Okeania sp. SIO2B9
ATTCGACCCGTAAACATACAGGCTCGATGAGGCAACTGGGGCAAATGAAGCGCTCAAAATCTCAAAGTGCGGACTTTGTTGACGGGGACTTAGAAACCCCGTCCGTCTACACGGCGGGGTAGTTCATAGAGTTAGCAATTATTCAACAAATCAGTATTATTTTTTATGAAAAAAGTTTTATCAAGGTTGAAACCCTATCTGGCGTGGATTATTTTAGGAGTAACTTTATTTTTTCTAACTAAAACTCTCAAAGACCAATGGCAACAAGTACTAGAAATTAGAATTAGTGATTCTGGGTGGGTAAGTTTAGGAACTGCTTTTATCGTCACAATAATAGCTCATTTATGGTCTGGATGGGTATGGTTTTGGATTATTAAAGAATTCAATCAATCAGTTAATCTAAGATGGACTATTAGAGTATATCTCCTCACAAATGTTGCCAAGTATTTACCAGGAAATATATGGCATTTTTATGGTCGGATTTCTTCAATAAAACAGGCGGGAGTACCCGTTGAAATTGCACTTTTAACTGTGTTGATAGAACCGCTTTTAATGGCTGCTGCAGCTTTAGCTATTGCTTTATTTGCTTCCACTCAAGAAAGTTTGTTTTTACAATTTTTGTGTTTTTTTGTAGTCATTTTTATTCTTCATCCACGAATTTTAAACCCGGTAATTAAATATTTAGCTAAACTAAAATTAACAGTTAAAAAATCTGATTCATATCTACATACTGAATTAAAATTAGTACGCTATCCAATTAAGCCTTTTTTCGGAGAAATTTGTTTCATTTTGCTTCGAGGTTCTGGATTTTTGTTGACTATGTTGGCGTTCAATTCTATTGAATTTAATCAAGTTTTATTAATAATTAGTGTCTTTAGTTTAGCATGGCTATTAGGTTTAGTTGTGCCAGGGGCGCCTGGAGGTGTTGGGGTATTTGAAGCAACTGCTTTGGCTTTACTGGAGCAAAAATTTTCCCCTGGTATTGTGTTAAGTGCTGTTGCGTTTTATCGCTTGATTAGTGTTTTAGCTGAAACTTTTGCTGCTGCTTTAGCTTGGTTGGATCAACAAAATCAACAGTAAAAGGAGGAAGCAAGAAGCAAGAAACAAGAAGGAAAAATAAAGGTTGATTATTAATATTTCCTGATTTTAGATACTCTATAAGTCAACAGTAGTAATGAAAATTGCTATACAATTAATTTTGCTGATACCAATTAAATGTCAAGTTGCATAGAATAAACTTAAATATTTCTCTGCTTTTAAAAGTTCTAGTTATAGCACTATGCAAAAACCCTCTTGACATTATTGAAAAGCAGCAATCTTCAAAATCTCATGGGTGCATCTCAGTATTTGCAAAAATACTTTTTTCCTATCTATTCCCTGTTGCCTGTTGCCTGTTGCCTAAAAGCCAAA
>NZ_JAAHGK010001621.1:0-1408 GCF_010672505.1 Okeania sp. SIO2B9
CATGTCCGGATAATTAGTGATAAAAAAACTTTCTCCTTCTTCATTCTTTCTACCCTCCTGTCTCCTGTCTCCTGTCTCCTGACTCCTTCGTCGTTTATTTATAACTGTTCAACCGGACATGATATAACTTATTAAACTCTTAAAAGAGGTGGCCGAGCAATTGAAATGCAATCAATCAAGACTAAATTAAAAGTTAACAATAAACAAAAAACAATACTTGCCAAGCACGCAGGTGTAGCCCGTCATGCTTATAACTGGGGATTAGCTACTTGTATTTGTGAATATGAATCAAGCAAGAAACGACTGAGTGCCATCACTTTACATAAACGCTTGGTGGCTGAAGTAAAAAGTCAAAATCCTTGGTATTATGAAGTATCAAAGTGCGCCCCTCAACAAGCATTAAGAGACTTAGAGAGGGCATTTAAGAACTTTTTAACTGTCCCCAAACGTGGATTCCCTCAGTTTAAGAAAAAAGGGAAAAAAGACAGTTTCTATCTAGAAGGAAGCATTAAAATCCTGAAAGGAAACTATATAAAACTCCCCAGAATCGGAATAGTAAAAACTTATGAAATCTTACCCTCTGTGCCAGTCAAAAATGTAAGAATATCTAAACGTGCAGGTGATTGGTACATTAGTTTTACATATGATTATCAAGCCAACCCTACTACAAAAAAACGAGATGTTATCGGTGTAGATGTAGGCATAAATACTCTGGCAACTTGTAGCGATGGCACACCCTTTGGCAACCCTAAAGCCTATCAGCAAGCAAAAAAACGACTAACTCGTTATCAACGCCGTGTCAGCAAAAAGAAGCTTGGCTCTTTTAACAGAGCCAAAGCCATCAAAAAGCTAGCAAGACTACACAAAAAAGTAGTAGATATCAGAGCAGACACACTACATAAACTGACAACATGGGCGAGCTTTGAACCACAGCAACATAGTCATAGAAGATTTGAATGTAAGTGGAATGCTCAAAAACCATAAATTGGCAAGTGCCATAGCAGACTGTGGCTTTTATGAATTTAAGCGTCAACTTACATACAAGTGTGAATGGAATGGAAGCCAGCTCTTGATAGCTGATAGATTTTACCCAAGTTCTCAAATATGTTCTCAGTGTGGGCATCAACAGAAAATGCCTTTACATCAGAGAATTTATAATTGTGCTAACTGTGGATTTACTGCTGACAGAGACTTTAATGCTGCTGTCAACCTAGAAAATTATGCACGTCAGTAGCTTGAGTTTCAAGCGATTTTAAGCCTGTGGAGAAGATAAGTTACAGACTGCGGTCAGTGATCTTCTGTGTTTGCGCAGCATTCCGTAGGAAAACAGGAAGCTAACTCCAAAGCTCATGCAATCATTCATGGGTAAGTTTGGGTAAGTTTAGTAGAACGGAAGGCTTTATATCAA
>NZ_JAAHGK010001622.1:0-1408 GCF_010672505.1 Okeania sp. SIO2B9
AGGTAGCTGTATTTTGGTATCATTATTATCATTTTCTTTGTGGGTTTAATACCCCACCGTCAACGGGGGTGTTCAAAATTACTTGGGGGAGCGTAGACGCGGAGCGGCCCTTCGTTGACTATCCCCATGTAATTTTCCTCCTGTCTCCAGTATAGCTGTCTCCTGTCTCCTTCTTCAATTTGATTGCTCTTTAAGTGATAAATTTCCTAAAGTCAGGAGTCAGAATAAATAGCTTTAATACCATTTATTAGGTCGGAATTTATATTTTTAGTCCAGTGGACATCTCCTATAAAGTCTTTTAATTGCTCTTATTATTTGTAACAATCTTTTTCCAAATTGGTATAACACCCAATTTATTTAATTGAGTGAATTTTATTTAAAAATAGGTTGACCTTTAGGAGATAAAATATTTTACCTTGACTATGTTTCCGAGGGTCGTGAAATCAGCAACTAGGTTGGCAAATTCTGTGGAACCGTCGGCAAAATTTAATCTCATTTCGCTAAGGTTTAAGCCTCCTCCATGGGGTTTCCTGTAGTCGAATACGCCCTCAATGGTTTGGTGTGCCGTTCTGCCAAAAGACTGTTCCCGCTTCCGGACTGGTTACCCATTGCCAAGTCCCCTCTGTTGCTGTGTCATTTGCACCTAACCATCCACCTGCTTGTGCAGAGAAATGCTCTGTGGGTATACCGATGTTGGAAATAATAAAGTTGTGTTCTGCTTCAGAGGTGATGGTTATCAGATATCTCTGCCAACCATTATAAGAGCGAGTTTCAGCACTAGCTTTTGCTTGGTTCCAAGTATATTCACCTGGAACATATTCGTAGTAGTGACCTGTATCGGAGTTGAAAAAGACGCTAGCGCTTGCTGGTTTGTTTATTGCTAAAGCGATAGTTGTTGCTCCTAGGCAAGCTATGGATAGTTTTTTTATGGAAATCATAGAGTTGTTTTATCCTATTTACTGACAATGATTTGAGGTAGGGGTTCTTGTCTTGACAGATATTTGCTTCTAAGGTTTTGACACGATCGCTCTTTAATGAATCACCAATTGTATTATTTTGTATTATTGCGACATACGCAATAAAAGAGAGAATGATCGCTCTTTAATGAATCACCAATTTTGAAATCTTTTTGTATTATTTTGTATTATTGCGACATACGCAATAAAAGAGAGAATGATCGCTCTTTAATGAATCACCAATTTTGAAATCTTTTTGTATTATTTTGTATTATTGCGACATACGCAATAATCGACAAAAGTATTTTTAAACCTTGTCGATCATCGACAATATTCATTACAAGGATCGTGTAATATGGTTTATGTTGTAAAAATTTCTGTCAAAAACCTTTTTGTTTGCTGAACAATATCCTTCTCAAATTTTTATCTGTATAACTCAAATATATGCAACT
>NZ_JAAHGK010001623.1:0-1405 GCF_010672505.1 Okeania sp. SIO2B9
ATACTTACTTAATTGTTGACTTGATCGCGGCAGCTATGATTTTCTTCTAAATTCTGTCTCCTGTCTCCTGTATCCTGACTCCTTCTTCTATGCTACATTTTGTCGTGCGGAACGTAGGTTCTAAAGTCCTTTATAACACCGATACCAATCCTGATAGCTACGAATTGCTAGCCACAACAATAGTAAGGCAATTAATCCTCCTTGTTGTGGTGCGTCAAAGGCAAAAATTACCAGGCAAATACACAGAACATCTTGCACTAACAGCATCCAGAGAGGCAAACCACGCCATCGATAAAACCATCCGACCTGAACAAGTTGCAGCACTAAGGCAAGTAAACCACCAACTACTCCCATCACGATCGTTAACCAGTCTTCTAAATGAGTGGCCTTGGCGATCGCCATACTCATAATTGCTCCTACTATTGGACTGAATAGAAGTTGAATTAAATTTAGAATGCGTTGGCCTAACAGCCGTTTTGAGGCAAATATTTCAAATAAAGACCAACTAACTAAAACTCCCACTACTATTTGTGGGGAAATATTGGACAGCAGAGGTACTTTCGACCATAAATCATTTTGCCATAAACCGATTAACAGTAACGGTAAGGCTATTCTGATACCTGCTGCTGCTGATGCAGACAAAGCTGCTAGGACTTCTACCATAAACGACAACACAGAGTATTACTACTATTACTATCTATTTTAGTATTTAGTTGCTGATGTCCGGGAGGAATATCTAGATTCAGGTATTTCACCCCTTTAAAGTAATATTTAAGGATAATTTTTCTGATATTTTTGACTGATAGATAATAGACATCTCCTCCAAAAGAGGGAGTAGGGAGTAGGGAGTAGGGGGAAAGAATCCATAGTCTCTGTGGGATAATTGATTTGATTTTTTATTCTTGGAGATGTCTAATATAGGGCTTGCTGATTAAATATCAAAGCATTGACTGATATTGGTTTTAGGCTTTTTATGTCTTGAAAAAGTATGAGCTTTTCAGTTGCTCAGGTTCATGCTTATGAGCATTTTCGGGAAGCAAAAGCCGAAAAATCACTCTTAATATTATTTTGGCCACTTACTCTGTAATTCCCATTTCTTCTACGTCCTAACTACTCCCTACTCCCTTTTTCCCCTCCTGGGAGGGGGAGGGGCGAGGGGTGGGTCTCTACTCCCTACCTCAGCAAAAAGACTTTACTCCGCAAACCCTAATTATAGATATCCGCGCAGGATTTTGGAAAAAAAACTGAAGTAACAGAAATTGATGAACTGATCGCTTATATCATGTCCGGATAAGAGCGTGATCAAAAAAACTTTCTCCTCTTTGATTCTTTCTTCCCTCCTGACTCATGACTCCTGACTCCTGACTCCTCAGTCGTTTATTTATAAGTATTCAACCGGACATGA
>NZ_JAAHGK010001624.1:0-1403 GCF_010672505.1 Okeania sp. SIO2B9
CGGATTTCCCTCCTTAGCAAGGGGGGACTAAGGGGGGTGATGCAAGATCTTGAGCTACTGAGCTATTTCCAAAACCCTGCACCAGCGGTTCATCGCTGCCGTAGCCGTAGGGACCGGAGACCACCACAGGAATTTCGTCAAAGTTCTCGTGGGGAGGGGGAGAGGCCACTAGCCATTCCAGACCGATCGCCCGCCAGGGATTGGCTCCAGCGCGATCGCCCAGGATCCAAGAACTCAGCACATTTAGAAGAAACGGCACGATGGAAACCCCTAGCAGGAATCCGCCCAAGCTAGCAATCACATTCCAAAAGGCAAACTCCGGGTCATAGGACGCTACCCGCCGAGGCATTCCCTGTAAGCCCAACGGATGCATGGGCAGAAAAATCAGGTTAACGCCTAAAAACGTCAGCAAAAAGTGCAGCTTGCCCAGTCCTTCGTAATACATCCGGCCCGTCATTTTGGGGAACCAGTGGTAGATGGCGGCGAAAAACCCCATGACCACAGCCCCATTAATCACATAGTGAAAATGACCCACCACAAAATAAGTATTGTTGACGTGAATATCGAAGGGGGCAGAGGCCAGCATTACCCCCGTAATCCCGGCGAACAAAAAGGTGAACAATCCCCCCAATGCAAAGAGCATGGCCGAGGTCAGCCTCAACTTGCCACCCCACACCGTCGCCACCCAGGCAAAGACCTTAATCCCTGTAGGAACGGCGATCGCCATGGTGGTGAACATAAACAGCATCCGCATCCACCCAGCGGTCCCGCTAGCAAACATATGGTGGACCCAAACGATAGCGCTGAGTCCAGTGATGATCAACGAGGACAAGGCCACAACTTTATAGCCAAATAGGGGCTTGCGGGCATACACCGGAAACACTTCTGAGAACACGCCAAAGATGGGCAAGACAATCACATACACTGCGGGATGAGAGTAGAACCAAAAGAAGTGCTGGTACAGGACCGGATCGCCGCCCCGACTGGGCTCAAAAAAGGCGGTGCCCACGGTCAGATCGCACAGCAGCATTACCGCGCCTGCGGTCAGTGCAGGCAGACCAAAGAGCTGGATAATTTGGGCCGACAGCACGGTCCAGCAGAAGGCAGGCATTTTGAACCAGCCCATCCCCGGTGCCCGCATCCTGAAGATCGTAGAGACCACATTGACGGCCCCCATAATCGACGATACCCCGGACAGGGCCACCGCCAGCAGCCACAGCGACTGCCCGTTAATCAGATTGCCCGTGGGATTTTGCAAACTGACGGGGGGATAGGCCCACCAGCCCGACTGGGACGGACCACCAGGGACAAAAAAGCTGGCGATTAGAATCACTCCAAACACAGGCACTAGCCAAAAGGCGGCGGCATTCAACCGGGGAAATGCCATATCCCGCGCCCCGATC
>NZ_JAAHGK010001625.1:0-1400 GCF_010672505.1 Okeania sp. SIO2B9
TTGGCCCAGTTACCAGATTTTCGAGCTGCCAGAGGGAGACGTTATCCATTATGGTTAGTATTACTGTTAGTAATTATGGGTACAATGAGCGGTTGTTTCTCCTATTGTGCCCTAGAAGATTTTGCTCGTCGTCATCACCTGGCCTTACACCAACAACTAGAGCTATCACCTTTGAGTTTTCACTCCAGAAGTCTACATTTCGGCGAATGATGACCAGAATTGATTTTGCTCAGTTGGCTCAAGTATTCAATCAATGGGCTAAACAGCAAATCACAATTCAAGAGGCCGAATGGTTAGCAGTAGATGGTAAGAGTATTAGGTCTACTGTGAGTGATTGTAATAGTTCTTACCAAAACTTTGTCAATGTTGTTTCTGTGTTCAGTAATTGTCAAGGAGTACCTGTACCTGTAGAGCAATTTCACAATCAAGAAAGTAGTGAAATTGCTGTTGTCCAAAGCATATTGACTAGCTTAAACCTCAAAGGAGTGGTTTTTACTTGTGATGCCTTACATGGTCAAAAAAAACAGTCAAGTTAATCATTGACAGTGACAATCATTACAAGGGTAGCACTCAAAGGTAATCAAAAAAAATTGTACCAACAGGTACAACTAACGACTAAACAAACACAACCAAGTAGTATTGATATATCAGAAGACAAATGCAGAAATCCTTTGGTTTGTAGAACAGTATCTGTGTTTAATCATCTGTTGGGAATTAGCTCTGAGTGGGAGGGAATTAAGTCTTTGATTAAAGTAGAGCGTCAGGGTAAACGAGCAGGTGTTGATTATGATCAAACAGCTTACTACATTAGTAGTCTAGAGTTGAGTGCTGCAGAATTTGCAGTAGGAATTCAGGGACATTGGGGAATTGAGAATCGACTACATTGGGTTAAAGATGTAGTGTTTGGAGAGGACAAGAGTCTAATTCGGCACTCTCAAGCTGCAGCTAATTTTTCTGTGATTCGTCAGTTGGCGATCGCTATCTGTCGCCTTCATGGCTATTCTTCCCTCACTACTGCTATTCGTACCATTGCTCACGATTTGGAGCAGATTTTTCTGCTGTTGTAAATCCAGAACTGAAGTCGCCCTCGAATTGAAATGGGTTCAGACAAGACCCTTGCTCTGAGCTAGTTTTCCATTTCAATCGTTCTGGTGTTTGTGATCGCTACTTTCATGCAACAAAGCCGTTTAAGAGTGATAATTTCGGGAAAAAACCATGAAATACTTGATAACATGGCCAAACTTGTACTCCTCCTGGTTGTTTGCGATCGCGACTGACTCCGTAACAATTTTTTCTGTTTAAGAGTGATAATTTCGGGAAAAAACCATGAAATACTTGATAACATGGCCAAACTTGTACTCCTCAATATTTTTCTCTGGCGACAATGAATTAGCCCTGCC
>NZ_JAAHGK010001626.1:0-1399 GCF_010672505.1 Okeania sp. SIO2B9
TGATAATAAAACTGCTAAAAAAGCACAGCTAAACCACAAAAATAAATAGATTAAATTTCGTTCTTGCTTTAATTTACCTCTAGCAAAGACAAACAAATAAACCGGACTCCAAAATAAACATAGACATATTCAAAAATCTTTCCTTTTCCCTATTTAAGTTTTATATTATTTTAGGTGCAGGCTTAATTTTACCTGCCATTATCATCGCAGTTATTTATCAATTTTCAGGATATTTTGATGAATATATTTATGCGACTCTCACTGCTAATAGTAAATATGTAGTAATGCTCAATTTTTCCTGGTCAGACCTTTTCAGTAGACTCAGAAAACAGGTATTAGGAAATATTTTATTGTGGCTATGTTTATTTTGGAGTCCGGTTTATTTGTTTGTCTTTGCTAGAGGTAAATTAAAGCAAGAACGAAATTTAATCTATTTATTTTTGTGGTTTAGCTGTGCTTTTTTAGCAGTTTTATTATCAAAGCGATTTTATAATCATTACTTTTTACAATTATTACCTACTTTATGTCTAATTAGTAGCTATGTTATTATCAAATCTGTTCATTTACCTCAGCAAAAATATCAAATTCGGAATTTATATGAAGAAGCAAAAAAACCGAAAAAAACTGTTACAATCAATTCCCGAAAATTTTCTATTGACTTCCCTTCTGCCTTGCCAAATATACTTATATTCCTAATTTTAATATATCCTTTTACCCAAGCAGGTTATAACAAATCAAGTAAAAATCTAGAATTTATCTATCATCGATATATAAAAAAAATAGATACATGGGATGACAGAGAAGCTTTGATGGCTAAATATCTACAACAGAGAATTAGATCGACAGATTATATATATATCGTCAATTATGAACCAATAATTTATTACCTAGTTCCCACAAAAATTCCCACAAAATATGCTTTTCCTAGTCATTTAACAGCCATGTCTCAGATTTTACCTACGGATGCTCTCCAAGAATTAGATAAAATTATGGCGAAAAATCCCAGTTATATTTTACTAGCAGAAAAAGATAATATTAGTCCAGAATATAGAAATTATCTCAATCAATATTTAGAAAAAAAATACTTTCTAGAAACCACAATTCAAAACGTCAGATTATATCGAAGGGTGGATCTCAATTTTGAATAAAGCCAAAAATTATTGCTTTTAGGGAACAGGGAACAGGGAACAGGGAATAGGGAATAATTAATAATTAATAATTAATAATTAATAATTAATAGATATCTCCGAAAAATAAATCAACCTTTTAATTAGGGTTTGCTGATTAGATGTAAAAGCACTGATATATAAACGTTTTAGCATTTTTTAGTTAAAAAAAGTCCAAGCTTTTAGGTCATATAGCGCTGTGCGCAGGCAACAGGCAATAGGTAACAGCTCCA
>NZ_JAAHGK010001627.1:0-1398 GCF_010672505.1 Okeania sp. SIO2B9
TAATCACTGTTGCAGAAACAGTGATTTGAACGTTATCGACAAATTGACGATTCCATAGGGGTTCAAAAATGGCATTGGCAAATCGAAATACCATTAAGTTTTGAACTGTTTCTTTTCCTAGATAGTGGTCGATGCGATATATTTGCTCTTCTGGGCAAACTTGGCGAACGATTTTATTGAGTACCTGGGCTGAACTGAGGTCTCTACCAAAGGGTTTTTCAATTACTAATCTATGTTTTTTGGGGTCTTCTAACATTCCTGCTGCGCCTAACTGTTGAGCAGCTTCTCCAAAAAAGCGTGGTGCTACAGATAAGTAAAATACGCGATTACCTCGCGTACCTCTTTCTTCGTCAAGTTGGCTCAAAAATTCTTTTAGTTTTTGGTAATCTTCTGGTTTGTCGATATTACCGGGAGAGTAAAAAATCCCTTTGGCAAAGTCATTCCAGAGTTCTTCAGATTGTAATCCACCACCAAATTCTTCTACGCCAGTCCGCATTTGTTCGCGGAAGTAATCATGGCTCCATTCTCTGCGTGCTACTCCGACTATTGTTAGTTCGGGGGGGAGTCTCCGCTCTAGCTTCATTTGATAGAGTGCTGGAACGAGTTTCCTTTGAGTTAAGTCCCCTGAAGCACCGAAGATAATTAAAATCTGGGGTTCTGGGACTCGGTCTTGTTGTAACCCAACCCGCAAGGGATTTTCTAATAATGCTACCATCTATGTTGACTCCTTCTAATTTATTTACTTATAGAAGCTTGTTTGTTTTTGCCGAGGTGTGCTATTTTATTATTTCACTACAATTAGCTATGTTGATTGTTTTATACTAAATAATTAAATAATTCAGCGTCTTTAGCTACATTAATTTTAATTTTTGGTCATCAGTCAAACCGTTTTTTTTTAAGTTTCGGCTGTCGCCGACATGAAAATGACTGATGACATATAGCAAGGAACGAGTTGCTTAGGAATTAGGAATATAGATTGATGATGAACCGTATGCTTTTCCCACTGTTCCCTGTTCCCTGTTCTCTGTTCCCTGCTATAAGATTTTTCTAACTTGAGACAGGTGCTAATTTTTTGACTTTTTCTTCTAGGGAGTTAATTAGGGAACTAAAGGGTTTGATAAATTTGTCGATCCCTTCTGCTAGCAGTTCGTCCATAACTTGGTCGATATTGATATTAATATCGGGGTCTTTAAGACTTTCTATTAGCTGCATCGCTTCTTCTATATTAGTCTCTACTCGGTTATCAACATGACAGTGATCAGCACAAGCATCTATGGTTTGGGGAGGCAAAGTATTTACTGTATCAGGCCCAATTAATTCATCCACATACATCACATCACTGTAGGTGGGATTTTTGGTGCTAGTACTTGCCCACAATGCAAAGGCTATTATGGGCAA
>NZ_JAAHGK010001628.1:0-1396 GCF_010672505.1 Okeania sp. SIO2B9
TAATAATTGGCATGACAAAACTAATAATTGCTAACAAAACTAATAAAGGAATACCAATAAGCAACCAGATCAATATACCGAATATAATAGCGTAAATATAAATGTTAATATGAAAATTCAAAGATTCTTTAGCATTACTTTTTACAACCGAATCATTAGTTAAGAGTAAAATAGCTATTGGTATCCCTACAGATACAATAGTTGTACTCAAGAAAATTGCTCCATGACATAAAGCTGATAGAATTTTTCTTTTGTCAGCATCCATTAAATATTTCTCCTGATTCAAATTAGATATAGCAGGGAACAGAGAACAGGGAACAGTGGGAAAAATATTTCCCCTTATTAGGATCATTATCAGTCTATGTCCTAACCTACCTGTATATTCCTATATTTGTTTTTTCAAACCAAAAAATAATAGGCAGAGACCAGTAATTTAGTGGTTATTAAATTGACTTAAGTCTAATTATAGCTCTGTTGTTTGTTTTGTTTTCTGGCGGATAGGAATTTCAATTAAAAATTCTGTTCCTTGTTTTGGTGTAGAAGTACAATTTAGTTTGTCTTGATGTTTTTCAATAATAACTTGTTGACATACGGATAATCCTAGACCAGTACCACTGCCTATAGGTTTCGTAGTAAAAAATGGGTCAAATATTTTCTGAAAAACTATTTCTGTCATACCTATACCATTATCCGAAATAATAATTGCTACTTATTGAGAATATATAGCTTTTGCACTAATTTTAATAGCTGGTAAATTGTAAGCATTCAGCCGTCAGCTATTAGCTATCAGCTATTGTTTTTAGTAAGCGTTCAAAGCTGTATTAATTGAGCCAGAATTAAATCTTACTACAAAAGACCTTAAAGTCTATATTCATTTAAACTCCGTCCTGAAAAGGAGTGTCTTATTGCTGAGAGTTGACTGCTAATAGCTGAATACTTACGGTAAATTTAATTTCATCTAAAGATTTATGTGAATCGCCATACATTCTGGCTCTCTTTAATGCACTAAAATCATGTTCAATGTTATTTAAATCAGCAGAATATTTGGGGAGGAATATTACTTGATGTTCTGTTTCTTCTACTATTTCTCTAATTAGATTTTGGCCATGGATTGGAGGATGATCCATAATTAATACTCAAGGAATTTCTCATGAGGCTCATAAATATTTTGATACCCAGCCTTCAAAGCCTTCTGCATTTTTACTTCCTGTGAATATCATTGGGGCTATTAAGTCATGCATTTCTTTTTCTTCTCCCCCCTACTAGGTGTTCTCTTTTTCCTCCCTTTCCTTGTCTGTCTCCATCAATTTTCTTACCTGTTTTTGACCAAGCATCAATACAACTGCTTTCCTCCTCAAATCCTGATTCATCAATATATACCCTTACTTTGACTTCC
>NZ_JAAHGK010001629.1:0-1394 GCF_010672505.1 Okeania sp. SIO2B9
TAATAAGCGAACCTTATTACTATGTAAATCAGCGACTTGATCAAAGATCAATGCTGATTTACATAGTAATAAGGTTCGCTTATTTCTGTTTTTATGGCTATTACAATAATTGCTATCCCTTCTTCTCTCAGAAGTTCGTGAATTTTCTCAAAAGAGGATTCAATTTCTGAAAAATAGTAAAATGAATAAATTAATAGAATGATGTCAAAACTTTGGGATGATTCAAATTTTTCCAATTTAACCGGATGAATTTTAAATCTAAATTTCTCTGGTTTAAATCTGCTAAGTTCCTGACACCATTCTTGTGTTTTTGCACATTCTACTTTGTTTGGGTCTACTCCAAAAAATGAATAGATTTGTTCAACTCAAGCAGCTTTGTCAAAAAAGGTTTCTCAAAAATTCCACTGCCACAACCTATACTCAAAATAGTGTAACTTTCTTCTGAAGACTTATATTTTTCTATGGCCTGAAATGTAGCTTCAAGGATTATTTCTTGTTCATTTTGCTGACTGCGATAAGCAATTAGTCCCTCCATATATTCTTGCTCATTAAGTTTGACGAGCTTGAGTTTTGGGTCTGAGATAAAGTTAGCGATCACTGATTTTTGTAAACTATCCATCATCATTTTTTCTATTTTTTCCTCTACCTTTGATTACTGATTATGTCAATTCCCAAAAATCACGCGATATTTCCTCAAGACTTCAGTTATTAAGTAATAAAATGTTTGTAAGGATTATAGGAAAAGACTGAGGATATTTTATTCGGTCGAACCCTATCCCTACTCCCTACTCCCTACTCCCTACTCTCAATTAAATTTACAATTTTTCTTTAGTCTTTTCAAATAACCAGTCCGGGATTGCGTGTTCTTTTTCATACACAGAATTATATTTATATTCTATTTTTTCCCAGTCAATTCTAGTATCCGATAAAACTTCTTCAGCAAACATATTTAATGCTTTACCAGATAAACCTTTTTCCAGACATTTTTTCATCATCAAACGACTTTCATCAATTTCGCCAATACATTCAAAGGGAGTATGGGTTGATAAACCTATCATTGCTTGAAAAATCGGCAGTAAATCTTCATCATCAAATAAATTTACCTGAAAAACTTCATCAACAATATCTGTCTGACAAAAAGCCATTAACCCTAACCAAACATAGGCACATTTCGGGCATTTTTTACACCAAGGTTTTTTAATATTACAGGAATGAATTTTCGGAATAACTTCAGGATATTTACTCAAGTTTTGAAAAATACGAAGGTCGTAAATAGGTTGTAGGATACTAAAGTATTTAAAATTAGATAAGAGATTATCCCGAATAAATTGGTCTAAAAGTTGTTCTGCTTCTAGACCTTTTCCCCATTGATGGTTAACTTCTCTGCCTATTTC
>NZ_JAAHGK010000163.1:0-8337 GCF_010672505.1 Okeania sp. SIO2B9
TCTAGAAGATTTACCAAAGTTAGTTAAATCTTCTAGCATATAGTTTAAGTCGCTTGCTTCCAGTGCTTCTTCAATTTCTGCACCGGGTTGAGGAAATTTCTCGCGATAGAGATCGATGATACCTAATAGATCGTTGATGTAATCTTGTGCAACACTAACATTACCGACCATGGAACCAATTGGATTATTAATTTCATGGGCAACCCCAGCCACTAATTGCCCCAGCGCCGAGAGTTTCTCCTGTTGTACCAATTGCACTTGAGCTTGTTGCAGCGCCTGAGTCCGTTCACTCACCTGCTGTTCTAAAGTATCCGTCAGTCGCTTTAATCGCCAGTGGACTTTGACGCGAGCTAACACTTCCGCTTCTTCAAAGGGTTTGGTGATGTAATCGACTGCACCTAATGACAAACCTTTGACTTTGTCTTCGGTATCAGCGATAGCTGTCATAAAAATGACTGGAATTCCTTTAGTTGCTTGATTTGCCTGAAGACGAATGCAGGTTTCAAAACCATCTATTTTCGGCATATCAATGTCCAGCAGAATCATGTCTGGGTGATGGCGTTGTACTTGGGCTAGAGCATCTTCACCATCAACTGCCATGCGGACTTTATAGCCCGCAGCTTTTAAGGCTTTTGACAACACAGATAAGTTAGTGGGTTTGTCATCCACAATCAAAATAAATGGTTGGGTTGGATCTGGCATGGGTTTCTGCTCCTTATTAAACGAGGTAGTTTTGAATAAATGCTCGCATTTGTTTGATTTCGCAAGCTTCTGCAAGGCGGATCAATTCTTGGGTAAAGGCAGCAGTATTGTTATCCTGAAGTTGTTCAGCGATTTCTATGATGCCATCAACTTCTCCATCTTGGGCTAATTCCCAGATTTGCTGCAAGATTTCTGTTTCAGGTGGCTGGATTTCATCGGCAACAACCTCTATATTCTGTTTTTCAGTGTTATTTGCGTCATAAATCCAATCTAATTGTAGATGTTTTTGCAGCAGTTCTAGTAAAGTTTTAGCTTGCACTGGTTTTGGTAAGAAATCATTTCCCCCAGCATCTAGACTTTTGTGGCGATCAATATCAAAAATACTGGCGGAAGAGACCAGAACAATTTTGTTTTGTAGTTGGGGATGGCATACTCCTTCGGAGTCAGTTCCTGAACGCAACTTATGTAAAAACTCAAACCCATTCATTATAGGCATAGATAAGTCAGTAATAACTAAATCCGGCGATGTTTTTAGTACCTGTTCGATACCCTCTTTTCCATTGTTAGCTTCGATCATTTCAAAGCCGATGGGTTCTAGAATATTAATTAATACGGAACGATTTTCCCAACGGTCATCAACAACCAATATTTTGCGTTTCTCACCTTTGTAACCCTGAATTACGCCTTGTTGCATGACTCTCAAAGTGTCTGCCCAATCTTCTGCTTCAGGCAGTTCAACTTCCCAACAGAAGGTGCTGCCTTCACCTAAAATACTTTGAACCTGGATTTCACTTTGCATCAACGCAGCAATTTGACGGGTAATAGTTAGTCCGAGTCCCGTGCCTTCTGCTTGCTTTTTATGATCGCCAACTTGCTCAAAGGGCAAAAAGATTTTTTCGGTTTGTTCTGGAGTCATCCCCACCCCAGTATCTTCTACCTGAAAGCGAATTTTTGCCCCAATGGATTCAACCTTAAAAGTCACGCTACCGCGTTCGGTAAATTTAATGGCATTGCCCAGAAGGTTGATCAAAACCTGACGCAAACGTTTTTCATCCGCGCAAATACCCGTAGGCAATTGAGAGCTAACCTGGAAATTAAAGGTAATCCCTTTTTGTTCGCCACGAATGCGGATGATTTCAACAACACTTTGCAGGAAGGAAGGCAGATGGATGGCTGTGGGATGCAGTTCTAATTTTCGGGCTTCGATTTTGGCGAGGTCCAATATATCGTTGATTAGGTTCATCAAGTGAGAACCGGATTGGTAAATAATATCAATGCCGTTTTGCCCTTTTTGGGTGAGAGGTTCGCTGCGTTTTAAGATTTGGGCATAGCCAAGAATACCATTAAGTGGAGTGCGTAACTCGTGACTCATGTTAGCGAGGAATTCGCTTTTGGCTTGGTTGGCCCTGTCAGCAGTTTCTTTTGCTTGCTGAAGTTCCAAACTGGCTTGCTGAATTTCCTGAAATTTATCTTGCAGAACACTTGTCATACATTGAAAGTTACTAGACAGGGTTTCAATTTCAGTAATTGAACTGGCTGGAATTTGTAGCGATTGATGTTCTGTGAGTTTATCGGGTAAATTGCTGGTGAGATTGGCAAGTTGCAGTAAGGGTTTAACTAGACTACTGCTAATGGGTTTTGCTAAAAGAGGTGCTAGGATAGCGATCGCCATCAGAATAGCGAAGCTTTTGGTGTAAAATCCCTCAAGTTTTACCAAATAGTAAGCAGTCGGTGTTTCGATCGCCACTATCCATGGAAGCTCGCCGTCAATAGCACTCTTGTGCACGTAAAATGACTTTCTCCAAAGCACGGCTTTAGCAGTGTTGGGAATATTCGGTACCCAAAGGTAGCTATTTTGATCGATCCAATAAATTTCACCATTCCGGTCTCGATCAAAGGGTTGCCCTACTTTCAGATCTTCGCGAGTGGTAGTAATGACCCGGTCTCGTATATCTAGTAAACTCACTAGCCGAGTTGATGTAGACTGACTGGATAGCCATCTTTTTTTCAGGTTATTTACATCAATTTCTGCAACAAATTGACCCACTAGGTTGTCATCTTGCCAAATGGGTATACTCTGAAAGATCGTTGGCGAATCGGATATCATTATCATCTCAGAGAGCATTGGCTGTTTTGCTGTTAACAAACCCTGAAGTGGTAAACTGTTTAGTTGAGTAACATTTTGATTAGCGTTTTCGACAGTGGTTGAATTGAGAATCTGCCCATATGTGTTTGTAATATAAAGATTGCGGAAATCGGGAACGGTTTGTTGAGCAATTTGAATTGTTTCCTGGTTCTGGGAACGGTTTGAGCGATTCCACAGCGGAACGCTATCTTGAATATTGGATGCGAGTGCTTCCAACTTCTCCAGGTTTTGTTGATGCCAGTTCTGTATATCGGTACTGACATTTTGTCTGGTTTCTTCTAGGCGAACTAAAACGTTGTTCTCTTGAACAGAGGTAGCATCCTGACAGTTCCACATGGTCAGTACCATTGCTGGGAGTAAGACAAAAGCTACTAGCAAATTAAGGAGGGTCTGCTCAAAGGCATGAGTTTTATTCTTGATGCTAAACCATTGAGCAATGGGTGTGTGAGTTAGAATCATACTGGCAATTAAGGCATTGCAAATTTGGTTGAGTGGATTTTTGAAGGAAATGAATAAAACACTTTCAGGGGGAATTTTAGCGACAACGATATAGAGGAACCACAGAAGTGGAAATCCGATAATTCCCCAATAAAAAACATCAAGGAGTAATAAGTTGCTGCTGCGCCGTCGCAGTCCCCAACCGACAAAAATCGCTTCCAGGGTGTAGAGAATAAAGGCAGAGGGGTGGTGCCACAACAAAATTGTATAGGAACTGGAAATCGCGGCAGCGATCGTGCCCCAACCGAACCCGTACAGTCTGACGACCAGCATGGTAAAAATACTACCAAACAGCCAGTCGATATGAAGAATTATGGGAATTTTGAAGTAATTACCCATATACCCTGCCAACAGCAAGCAGAGCAAAACAATTGTCGTTCTCCACCGATGTTTGTTTCTATGTGAGTTCCAAGATTCTGCAATATTTCCTGCCATTGTTTTCTCAATTAGTGTTAAAATTTAGTATTAAAATAAAGTTTGATAGAATTGTGCTAGTAACATCAAATCCGGTAGCATCGATGTTATTCAGTATTTTAAAGATCAGAGTCTATATTAGACATCTCCAGAAAATAGGGAACAGGAAACAGGGAACAGGGAACCCACCCCTCGCCCCTCCCCCTCCCAGGAGGGGAGTAATTGATAATTTATGGATAAGAATTGATTTAATTTTTGATTTTTACCAGATGTCTATTGTAGGGGCGTTAGCGGCAGCTTGGCGTTAGCAAATGGCCATTCGCCCTTACCCATTGTATGAAGATCGAAGAAATTATATTACTCCGATTTCTCGGGAACCGTAGCCAACGGATTTGATATAAGATTTCGACTCAGTTTCAGTTATTCTTTCATGTTTTTAGGTTGTATTATTTAGAATAAAGACTTTTTTATCAGTTTCAGGAAATTGTTGACTGAAGAGGAAGGACAATTGTAAATTCTGTTCCTTCTCGAGGAGTTGAAGTCACATAAAGATTTCGGTAGTGCCTGTGCGAAAGTGTGGGAATGGTAATATAATCATTGTCCTCAAACACTTTCTATGATCATGGAATGTCCTCTATGTGGCCATCATCAAACTCGGGTATCATAGAAAGATAAGTAAATGATTGATCTAGCTGATGTCGAGAATATCAATACCCCACAAATCAGCAGTGGCGAGTTTTGGTCATTCGTCCAAAAAAAGCGAGTGGGTAATTCTGGGGTCTCCCCAGAATGTAAGACGTACTCAAGACACAAAAAAACTCTCAGATCAATGAATTGACACAAGGGGATTGTGAGATGGGGATGACTCAACCATCCAGAACGTGGATTGATTTTGGCCACGCTTAGTCGGAAAACACAGTGACCAGTTCACCCTAGAATTAATCGCCAACACAGAAGGGAAAATTAATTGTCAACAGTGGCATACTGATGATTGGGGTGGGTCTCAACGAGTTTGGCCCCCAGAAGTCAAGCATATGATCGGTAAAGACCAGACTCAACAACTAGAGCGCTCAAGGGAATGTCAGACAGCAGATAGGTCCGTGGCATCGCACCCCAGAATAAATTTGGTCAGGAAGGGGAACAAACAAAGATCACAGTTAGGTTAGCGTTCGCGGAGCGTGGTGTCAGGCGTATGGCCTACTTGAATTGGATTTGGGTTCATAATCGCCATCACAATACTGCTGCCCAAAGCTCGGGGTTGGCGTTGGTGGAGCAAGTGCGGCAGCTATATCGCCCCTTGGGACTGGAATGATATAATTACTGATCCCACACTTTGCGCTCTGCACTACCAAGATTTCCTCCATGTTTATGTTCGATAATTTGATGGGCGATCGCTAATCCTAAACCCGTCCCTTTTCCCACATCTTTAGTTGTAAATAAGTGGTCAAAAATCTTGGCTTTAACTTCTTGATTCATCCCCTGACCATTATCAGCAAGAGAAATTTTAACTCCTTGATTTTCCATTGAAGTTGTAATTTTAATTCGGTTAGGATTAACCTCAATTTCTGCAAAACTTAAACCTGTATTTGATTCATCTAACGCATCAATAGCATTGGCAATAATATTCATAAATACCTGATTTAACTGACCGGTAAAACAATAATTTTTTGGTAAATCTCCATAATTTGTAATTACTTCAATCCCAGGGCGATGTTGATTTGCTTTGAGGCGATGTTTGAGAATTAACAGAGTACTATCAATACCTTCATGGATATTAAAAGGTACTTGATAATCTTTATCTGCACGAGAAAAAGTACCCAGAGAAGTGCTAATATTTTTTAATCTGTCCCACGCTATAGTCATCGAATCAATTATTTTAGGTAAGTCTTCTAAACTATAATCCAAATCAATTTCTTCTGCATAGTCAATAATTTCATTACTCTTGTTGGTCAAACTTTCTTGAGATCGTATTTGATGAAACACTAAACATCTCCTCCAAAAGAGGGAATAGGAAGAAATAATTGATGTTAAACTAAGCCAGGCAAGTTACCTTGACCGACTCGTCTTCAGAACCGGACGTGAGACTTTCACCTCATCCGGCTCCTCTCTTAAACGTCCCTTGTCATGGGTACATCCCTACTTCAGTATCAACATATCATCAACCCATAAATAACTTTCAGGTAAGTCCTGTGGCTTAAATTGTGGATATGTCTTGTTATCTGATGCAGTTTTAGTATCGTGGCAATGTCGGTGCAACAATTGTTTGTTCTTATATGTGTTGTCACCACCTTTAGACCTTGGTTTTATATGGTCAACTTCAATTAGGTCAGTTGGTCTAAAGGTTAGTCCACAAGATGCGCATTTACCTTTTTGTCGCTTAAGTAGCGTTGTGACTTCTTTCCTTACGCCTGGATGTTTACCGATTCTGCTACCCCAATAAGTCCAGTCACCGTCATAAGGGGATTTATTACCTTTAACTTTGATGTGCCTTATAATAGGTATATCTGAGTGTCGGTTTAGTATATACTCACCGTCGTTAAGTAACCAATTTCTGGTCTCTTTGCAGCGAGGGAAATACTTTTTCTTTACCCATTTAGCCGACTTATTTGGATGCCTTCTACTGGCCCATCTCCATATTCTTACCCATAGGAGGTTATCTATTTTGCTGAATACCTCTTTACTGGCGACGGTTGAGAAGTAGTTAGCCCATCCTCTTATTACCGGATTTAACTTAGCTATTAGAGCTTTAGTCGGGGCGGTTTTATTCTTATCAAATATATCCGCCAGTTTTCGATAATGAGTTTTTATACTCTTGGAGGAGGGTTTAATCAGAGTCTTATATCCTTGTTTGGTTGACTTTACCTTCCATTGCCTGACTGTAAAGCTAAGAAAGTCAAATCCAGGTTTGTTCCCTTCATATTCTTCTAAGGTGTGGACAATTTTGGTCTTTTCTGGTTTTAGCTCTAATCCTACCTGGTTTAACCACTCCTGTATTACGGCTTTTGCTTGCAGGACTACTTTGATGTCTTCATGTAGGATAACGAAATCATCAGCGTAGCGTACTATGGTAAGACTTTGACATTTACTTTTCCAACCTTTTTGATTACCTTTTTTGTTTTTAAGGTCTATAGTTTTGGCAAATTCCATTAGTCTTTCCTCCATACCGTGCAGGGCGATGTTTGCTAGTAAGGGTGAAATTACCCCTCCCTGTGGTGTACCTTCCACAGATTCTAGGAATTGATTGTTGTCCATCACTCCAGACTTTAACCATTGTTTAATTAGTCGTCTGTAGGGAGATTGACCTATCTTTCCTAGAAGTGCATCGTGGTTAATTCGGTCAAAACACTTAGATATATCGGCATCTAACACATATTTAGGTTTATGATTGATGCTAGTGTGTATGGCTACGATGGCATCATGCGTTGACCGTCCTGGCCTAAAACCATAACTGTTAGGTTCAAAGTGTGCCTCCCATTCTGGTTCCACACCCAACTTAACCAAGGCTTGTAACGCACGGTCGTACATTGTTGGGATTCCAAGCGGTCGCTTCTCATCCCTTCCTGGTTTTGGTATCCAGACTCTGCGGGTTGGACTTGCTTTGAGGTATCGCGTATTTAATAAGTCAACTAGGTTAAATCTCTGTATTGGTGGTAGATTTTTGATTCCATCTATACCCGCAGTTTTCTTCCCCTGGTTATCCTGGGTCACGCGCCTAACAGCTAGCAACCTAGCGTAGTAACTTTTGGTCAGAAGTTTTTGGTACTTACGCATCTTGCGGATTTCGCCACGGCTGGATGCTCTGTAAATTAACTTTTGCAACTTAAATACATATTTTTCTACCTTCTTCCAATTAATATCTTTCCATTTAAGGTTAGGATTGATACTAACTTGATTCGGTATATCGTCTGTATCCCATGCCACGCTTAAAAATGGTCTAGGATTTCCTAGTTTTCTTTTTAGTGTTTTAGCTTTATTCATAGCTAATTGTTACTTTACATTACGTCTAACAGTGGATACGTCTGCAAATTAATGCTTATTATCCAATCCTACTCTCCCTAAGACCTACGTCCGATTGCGTAGATTGACCTTGAATGGCTTCCTAAGTTATCGACCTATATTCTGAGGTGTCTTAGAGAGGTTTTCTCGTTCCCTTATTCCTTTTATTACGGCTAATTTAGTGGGGTAAAATCTCCCGGAGGGTTCGGTATGGTTGCTGATAATTCCGAAATTATGAAATTATCCATTGACCCCCTGACTTTCGTCCTACATTCCATAGTTACCTTTGGAATGGTTTCGTGTAACGAGAGTTTAATTACCTTCCTGTTCGTCCACTTGTCAGCCTTTGCTTGCGGTATCGTTCTTGGTAACTGGTATTTTCCCGCTTTTAGGCCAGCTTCACCAGTTTGATATTCAGTCTCACCAGTGTGGCCTATGCTGTCAACCCAACAACAAGGCGGATGGAATTTCACCACCAAGGTAATAAGAGTTATTCACAAGTCGAGGTTGTCCTCATGTGGTGACTTGGAACGGCCATTTATACCCAGTTTCCTGGTTTAGTGGCCAACGAGTCACACAAT
>NZ_JAAHGK010001630.1:0-1393 GCF_010672505.1 Okeania sp. SIO2B9
CTGTTAACGTAGTCCTGACCCAGGGGATAGCTGACTGCTAATAGCTGTTTGCGCAGCATTCCGCAGGAAATGCTTACAAACAAATACTAAAAACCTGTCGAAACGTTATAATTGTTTTTCCCTGTTGTTGTCCCTTAGGTAAAAATCTGATAAATTTATACTTTAAGAAAATCACAAACTCTTATCAAAATCATCAGTGTGAAGTCAAAATAATTGTTATGAAATATGAGGAATTGTCAATTCCAAAATAGGAAAAATTAGATTTGGTTCAACTTAAAGACAAAGTATTAACATCAGGGTCATTTCATTCTAGATTTTGACAATGAATTTATTGATTTTCAGACAGCGAAGATACATTTCCTAAACCTGTAACGTGGTTTAGTCAATACATAAAATGGCACAGTGTTAGAATGAAACAGCGCTGGTATTAACATGGCTTTCCGTTCATGTTTCAGTCTCTAGGCTCAAACATATTCTTAGAGTATAAAAAATGGCACAGGATATAGCAAACTATTATACTATAAACTAGGAGAAAGATCAACTAGCAACATTGATGCACGATCTTGCTAAATATTTTTCTCCCCTATTATTACAAATTTCTAAGTCAGAGGGTTTAGAAATAGATTTAGTATCAGAAGTCTCTTCTCATTTGCTTCATGCTAATGTAAGTGAATTGTGGCCAAAAAAGAGTTTGGTATCAAGGATCAGGAGATTTTAGCATCATTGAAGAAGGAGACAGGAGACAGGAGACAGGAGACAGGAGGAAAATTACATGGGGATAGTCAACGAAGGGCCGCTCCGCGTCTACGCTCCCCCAAGTAATGCGTGAATACCCCCGTTGACGGTGGGGTATTAAAGCCACAAAGAAAATGATAACTAATTATACATGAGGAGAGCCAGCTATGAATCAGCTAAGTTGCATAATTTTCCTCGCAGATACTTTAGAACCAGGTAAAGGTGACAATGCAGAGTCACAGCATTTGAGACAACTTAGTAAGGAAAATCTCTTCCAAGCAGTTTGGTTAACCTGCGATTATACTATAAAGCACTTGCTAGGGACTAATTGTTTGATTCACCCAAAAATTATATTAACAAGAAATTGGTTCCTGAAAAAGGCCAAAAAACCCGAGGATGAACAAAAAATGAAGCAGCAATAAAATCAATCAGATTATGACTAATACAAAGGCTAAAAATTAGTCAACAGAAATATCCAATACAATAAATATATATAAGGAAAAGGAAACAGATAATTTAATGTCAAATTACCCCCATATTCAGTCCTTGTCAACCGAATTAAGTCAGACAAATTCAGAATCCGATGGAACCTTAGAATTGACATCGACAATAGTTAACGCAGCATTAGACCGTAAAGGAGATAACATTGTTGTGATTA
>NZ_JAAHGK010001631.1:0-1392 GCF_010672505.1 Okeania sp. SIO2B9
TGAAGGGTTATGGACTTCTCTGGCGATTACAGCAAACCCTTCTACTCATTATCAGTTAAAAAAAGTTATAGACCAAGAAAATTTTAAAGACTCAATAAAACTTGTCCAACAGCGAGTTAGAGCTACAGAGGTTTGGCCATTTGTATATGAAAAAATACCAGATTTGCCATTAGAAAATAATTATATATCTCAAGAAACGGGTGAAGTAGATACTGAAGAAACTCTAGTGTCACGTTTAATTCGGTATCATCTATATGTGAAAGGTCGTCCTCCCAATTATCGGTTTGACTGGAAATTAACATTAGCAGATTACCTTGGGGCGAATGATTATCTACAATCATCGGTATATCCAGGAAAGAATACTTTAACTGAAAATCCAATGGAGGGCGATCGTGAAGCTATTCAAAGTTTAACTCGCTCTCAAAGAGAAACTTTAGTTAATAGATTAGTAAATATTTTTAGTGGCGATCCTAACCCTCCATCAATACCAGATGTATATCAGAGAGATAACTCTGGACGTTCAAATCCTAGAGCGCCAATTATTCCCCAACCGGGAGATGCAGATTTGCTGAGGCCATAAAAAATGGGACGAATAGTCAAAAGTGGAGCTGGTTGGCGGTTAGGGTTGAATCCTGAAGCAGAAAGATTTAAGGGTTTAGTTGCTGGTAATGAGTGGTCAATAGAACTAACAGAAGGAGAACTTGAGGATTTTTGCAGATTATTAGACCAGTTAAATAAAGCTATAAACCAGATGGCAGATGAGTTGATGGATGAAGAGAGAATAGTCTGCGAAGCTGAAAGTGATTTGCTCTGGATGCAGGTAGAAGGGTTTCCAGAAAGTTATACTGTTCAGTTCATTTTAAATCAAGGGCGCAGGGCAGAAGGAAAATGGCCTGTACAAGCTGTGCCTGGTTTAGTCCAAGCAGCACAAATGTTGAAAATTTTTTAACTCACATAGCAGAAGGAAGAAGGAAGGGTTCAACAATTAATAATTAATAATTATTAATTATTAGGGCTTTCTGATTAAATCTAAAAGCATTGACATACAAAGATAAGTGCCTTTTTGGGGTCGAAAAAAGTGCAAATTTTTCAGCTCTTCATGCTCAAAAAGTTAGTATTTTAGGCTCATAGTTGGGCATAAAAATCATTCTTACAATTCTTACTCCTACCTCCTTGCTCGTTTCCATATCTCCTGTCTCCTGTCTCCTGTCTCCTGTCTCCTACCCCAGCAAAAAAAACTTTATTCAGCAAACCCTAATTAATAGTTATATCAAATCCGGTAGCATCGGTATAAAAAAATTAAACCTGATAAATTAAGGGATGAATAGTAAGAGTTGGGCGATCGCCATGCCGAGATTGTTAAAGCTAGAACCACACAAAAGTATCGAAGAG
>NZ_JAAHGK010001632.1:0-1387 GCF_010672505.1 Okeania sp. SIO2B9
TCTCCTCTTCGTGGTGTAGTTGCAGAACAGAAAAATACCCATGTTTTGATGGGTGAAGTTGTGGATGTCAATCCCGAACAGAAAAAACTCATTTTGAGCGATCGAGAAATAGATTACGATACATTAGTTATGGCAACTGGTGTTAGCCATAATTATTTCGGAAATGATTGGTCAGAAAAAGCTCCTGGACTAAAAACAGTAGAAGATGCACTAGAAATGCGTCGTAGAGTATTCGCCTCCTTTGAAGCTGCAGAAAAAGAATCAGATCCAGAAAAACGAAAAGCACTGTTAACCTTTGCAATAGTTGGCGCTGGTCCAACAGGGGTGGAATTAGCAGGTGCTTTAGCAGAGTTAGCGCATACTAAATTAAAAGAAGAATATCGCTCTGTTAATACTAGCGAAGCTCAAATTTATCTAATCCAAAGCGGAGAAAGAGTTTTACCTTCGTTTAAAACAGTTTTATCAGAAAGAGCACAAATAGAACTGGAGAAGTTGGGAGTCACAGTGTTGACTAAAACACGAGTGACTAATATAGAAAACAATATCGTCACCATTCGCTCTGGAGAAACAACCCAAGAAATTCCCGCTCACACAATATTATGGGGAGCAGGAGTTAAAGCATCAGCAGTTTCTCAAGCAATATCTAATCGTACAGGGGCAGAATTAGACCGCGCAGGTCGTGTTTTTGTTAATGAAGATTTGACAGTACCTGGTTATCCTGACATCTTTGTCATTGGAGACTTAGCTAACTACTCTCATCAGGGAGACTCTCCAGTACCTGGAGTTGCACCAGCAGCAATGCAGGAAGGATTTTATGTAGCGAAACTGATTCAAAAACGGTTGAAAAATAAGACCTTACCCCCATTCCACTATATTGACTACGGTAGTTTGGCAGTTATTGGTCGTCACCAAGCAGTTGTACAATATAAAGCAATTCGTTTTTCAGGTCCTCTAGCTTGGTTTGCTTGGTTATTTATTCATATCTACTATATGATTGAATTTGATAACCAACTCATTGTCATGATTCAGTGGGCCTGGAGCTACTTTACTGGTCAAGGTGGTGCTCGTCTAATCACTGAAAAAGCAACTAAAGCACCTACCTATGAAGAATGCCAGGCTCGCTATACTCCGCTAGTAACAAGCGAATCATCTGGTGAAGCTTAATTTAATCAGGGAATAGGGAAAAGTCAAAATTCAAAAGTCATGCATTAAGAATTTTCAAGTTAAAAGCTAATGCACAGTTTTAGCTGTATCAGTCTACTGGATTGTTTCATCTTAAATGTTGCAATAGATTCAATTCAAAAGTCAAAAGTCAAAAGTCATGCATTAAGAATTTTCAAGTTAAAAGCTAATGCACAGTTTTAGCTGTATCAGTCTACTAACAATA
>NZ_JAAHGK010001633.1:0-1387 GCF_010672505.1 Okeania sp. SIO2B9
ATTCGACCCGTAAACATACAGGCTCGATGAGGCAACTGGGGCAAATGAAGCGCTCAAAATCTCAAAGTGCGGACTTTGTTGACGGGGACTTAGAAACCCCGTCCGTCTACACGGCGGGGTAGTTCATTATCTAGATATAAGTAATCAAAGCTATTATTGCCTACATCAGTAATATTGCTGAGGGTGATGTAATTATAGTTTCCTGTAATAAATTTATAAAATCTCTACATCATCCCACAAGTCAGACAGTATTATGAAACTTTAAATCAGAGAAGATCAGATAGTTAAGTATATACTCATTTTATCAAATATTTACTTTATATATGCTACTCATAAAAAAAGCATATTTTTCATCTATATTGATTGATAATTAAATTAATAACTATTTTATAGAAGTTGAAATGTATCAATGTTTCATCAAAAATGCTCAAGGGTGACTAACTTTTAGAACTAGAGTTTAGCGTTCTAGACAACAAAATTGTGATCTGCATCATTACAAAAATTGAGAGATGTCACATCTTTTAATGATGTGACTCATTGAAGGTTACCTAATAATAATTGATACTGGGTATCGTGATTATCAAATAAAACCGATTTAAAATTTTTTAATATACTACTGGAGAAAACTTTTAATCATGTCTACAAAACAAGCTCAGTTAATCAAATTCTTGAAGTGGGAGTTGTCCATCTCTGATTCAGCGATCGCCATTGCTTTACGACATGAGGAAGAAGACCCTAATCAATTACCGATGATACTTTGGCAATACGGTCTTGTAACATTGAAGCAGTTAGATCAAATATTCGACTGGTTGCAGATGGCCCATATTTAATCGACTATATTTCCTGAATTATCTAGGCCATAGATATATTACCTTGGTAATACAAGTGAAGCGACATTTAAGGAGGTATGAATTGGGTTTTAAACCAAGAAAAATTATAAAAACTAAATTGAATAAAAAATTTCAATTAAACAAGGGAGTATCTCAGTTAGCTTTTTCAGCAAGATTACTCCCTTTTTTTTATGGAATAATAAACAGGGAAAAATTATATATAGCTATCAGCATTTAGCATTCAGCATTCAGCATTCAGCTAGAGTCAAAACTTTTAACTGTAATGTTTTGAAGTTTCTTAGTTGTCCTAATCTCAATGCGTAGTGCTATAGCAGAAGAAAGAAGGAAGAAGGAAAAATCGCGTTGTCTTAATTTTAAGCTTTTGAAATGTCCGCGCTCTTTTCTTCGACTGCTATAAATCTTTTTTATTAAACCCACATTCCGCACTTCAATTTGAATTACGATAGGTTACAGAAAACCTTGATATTGAATTGAGTAGAATTACTTATGGCGTTTACTAACTGCAAGTCAGATCATAAAGCTAATGATTGCGTTAT
>NZ_JAAHGK010001634.1:0-1387 GCF_010672505.1 Okeania sp. SIO2B9
AGAGATTATGATTTCCAGATAGTTAATCAAATTTTAGTTTTAACTCAAATAAAATACCGGATGAAGCAACATATTTATAGCCAGATTCCAGATAGTAATGTGAATTTAACTCCTACTATTCAAATTTTACAGTCATTAAATCTGCTCCAATATTTAGCACCAGAAATTTTGTTGGCAGATAAATCATCAAAAATAGCGTTTAATACCTTCTGGAGTCGTCAACATCTAGAAAGATATCAATGGGAACAAGAGTTAGATTTTTTTTCTGAAAATATTCAATTTTTAATGCACTCTTTTTACTTTCGCGATTTGGGTAAGGATGGGGAATTTGTAGATAGATTTTGGTTAGTAGATTTACCTTGGATGATTATATTTTGGATAGAGTTTATTGGGCGGACTTTACTAATCAGTTGTCGTTCTAATTTAAGTTTATGGGGTGCTGTTAAAAAGCGTTGGTATGATGTTTTTTTATTACAACCTTGGCTACCTTCACTGCGAATAATTACTGTATTTATTCGTTTACAGAAAGTTAAATTGCCAGACATGAAACATTTCTACACAAATATCCGATTCCAACTTATTGGTAGTTTTGCTCAGGAAATAATTCAAGTTGTAGTAGGTGGGAGTATAAATCAGCTTCAGAATAATATTAGTAAAGGTTCTCTAAAAAAAGCTATATTTGAATCAAAAAATAAATCAGATAAAGTTGGTGTAGATAAAAATGACTATGGAAACATTCAGGAAATTATTAACAATATACTTGAAGTAACTGCTTGTAGAGTCCTTCCAGAAATTTATCCAGATATTGAAGATTTTTTACGCTATCAGGTTGAAAAGTCTATGCAGCAGTTATCTATATATAGGCGTTTACAAAAAATACCTTTTTTACGTCGCTTACCGGATAAAATTGCTAATAATTTAGTGATACAAATATCAAGTACAATTGCTACTTCTCCGCAAAAAGCTTATCAAACACAACCAGATGCGGTAAGTATCAAACTTAGACAACAGTTATTCAGACAGTTTACAACTAAGTTCCTATCAGAATTGCAAGAAAAACAAACTTTTGAAGAAATAGAAGTTTTAATGATTAATTTGCTTGAAGAAATTAAAAATAGTTACGTTAAACCATCAAATCAAACTAATTTACAACCTGCGGAAACAAATATTCCGAAAATTATACCTACAGAAGTAATTGAGTTAAAAGCTGGATATGAGAGTAAAATGATGATTAATCGATCAGGATTTACTCATAACCAACATATATAGTTAACGGCCGTTACCCTATACAAATGGTGTATAATTTTACCTTTTGCGTAACTCCTGTTGATAAATTAGGGTAGGTTGAGTTAAGTAACGTTAGTGCAACTTATCCACAGGATAAACC
>NZ_JAAHGK010001635.1:0-1384 GCF_010672505.1 Okeania sp. SIO2B9
TTGTACTAAAATCCTGGCAATTTCCCACTCTTCTAAAGGAGGGTATTTATCTAGTATGAAGAAGATTAAACTGAGTATACTTCTACTCAAGAAAAAGAAAAAAGCTAGCCACAATGTTAAATTTAGTCGAGCAATCAAAAAACGATGTTGCCACTGTGGATATGAAACATTTGTTAAGTCTCTGCTATTTTCAGAAGTAGGGTTAGCACTATCCAAATAGCTCAGTATTTTCTAAATAGGGGATAGTCTCTGTAGTTTTTTCAGCCATCCATTTCGCATAGCTAATTAGATTGAAACCTCATAATTTAAGTCATAGACTTCGTACATCAGAATATTGTAATATAGCTGTCCTAAATAAGTTTTGAATAAATGTTAGTTATCTAAATACTAAGAGTGACTTCTCTTGATATGTAGCTAATGTTCATATTCTATCTAGGATAGCTATAGTAGGTTAAATATGAGCTAACTACAATTTTTTTTCACTCGTCATTAACAATAATTTAGGGCAGGCAAAAATTATTAATTATTTACAGCTAGCTCCGTCTAAAATGGTATGATTATTTTTACTGTATATTAGTTATATTTATACCTAAATTGTTAGTCAAATTATGGTTAGTTATACCTTGCCTCAAAATCCAGATACGATTATAACTGTTAGGGGGAAAGAGTCACCCCGAGCTCGTCAGAAAGCTATGGATAAGCTTGTGGAAATGATGGACTCTGGTGAAATACTCACAGAATTAGAAAATGGATTTAGTCCGGAGCAATTTATTGAGGTCAAAGAGTCAAAAGAATCAAAGGAAATTGCCTCTGAGGAAGAAGAAGCTGTTGCCCAAGCAGTACAAATACTTAGCGATCTAGCAGCACTGAAGATTAAGGTTGTAGAATCGAGAGAGGAAGCACTAAAGATTCGTTCTGCAATTGAGGTACTATTCACAGATGAAGCTGTCACTGTTGAAGAAATTGCTAATCTTAAAGATGGTTTTAAGGTGTTGAAAACTTTTGCTGTGGCTAATTTACGTTATAGAGAAGCAAGAGAAAAAGCAGAAGAAGCTCGTATTATCTTAGACCAAGCGCTAAAATCTGCCGAATCAGAAATCAAGCAATCTCCTAAACCGGATAAATAAGTTTTCTAGTATCTAATAGACTTCTATAGGCAATTAACTATAGCAAAGAAAGGGTTGGTTAGGACATATATTGATAATGAATCTTAGATAGGAAAGGTTTTTCTCACTATTTTCTATCTATGCATATCTACTACAACCATAAGGGGGTTGGTAAGGGGGTGCTGGTTTCCCCACTCCTCCACAGGGTGGGGCGGAAAGCACCCCCTTACATAAATAAATGTTGATCCGCTTCGATCAAGATGTTTGTCTACCTCCCG
>NZ_JAAHGK010001636.1:0-1381 GCF_010672505.1 Okeania sp. SIO2B9
TCAAGTACCTATACCCATCGTTTTCGTGATTATAGACCTGATTGCGAACCCAAAGCTTATCAGTTAGTTGAGCTTCCTCATTTCAGGAAATGGCTAAGGGATATATATATTCCTGAATTGCTTCCTTTGTATTTGATAGATAAATATGGGAAAAGGGCAGTATTACAGATATATACAGAGCAAAAAAAAGCTAATGAATATATTCTATCTTTAACAGAAGAGAAAAAACGAAGTGATAAACAAGATAAGTTTTTTCAAGTATTCCTAGCTGCCAGAGAAGTGCTTGAAAGTAGAAATAAATTATTATCTGATAACTAAAATATCAGCCGTTATCAATATATCGAACTCTCCACAATGTTTTTCTATACTCATCACTTTCTATATCAATCTCAAATTTTTGATTTGATTCTTTGTTTGTATATATCTTTGGTAGTTGATTGTTGTTTTTCCATGAACTAAGAGATGATTGGCTGACTCCAGTTTCTTCAACAGTCTTATTGGTACTAAGGATCAATATTTCTTTAGTGTTATCAGAAGTTATCGGTTTATTATCATCAAGTAATTCTAGTTGGTTGTTTTTGTTATCAAATTTTATCTTTTTGTTATCATTAAATAACTCTTCCAGGTTTTCTAACCGCTCATAAATAGAATTAAGCTCTTCACGAATGGGAGGAGTTTTGGGAGTAACTTTATCTAATTCAAATCCAGTATATTGAGCTAAAGCTTTTATTAAGAGGTCTGTTTTTCCTTCTCCAGATACTTCTCTAAAGTTTTCGATATGATCGAATAGTTCCTGGGGAATTCTTCCAGAATAGAATGGGCTAATTGCCATGATATCTTATGTTATCAATAGGTGCTAAAGTTTATAATATCATAGTGATAATTACTGATAACAAAACTTTGCAAGTCTCTTATAGTCGTGTTTCTGGGGGTTCTGGGGGTTATCGTAATAGTGTCCCCGTCATCCCTCCGTACCCCCTAATACTCGCTGTTTTGAAAAACCTAAAAGAGAGGTTTAGAACGGGGTCATAGATAGTAAAATTAGATTAATACGCTCTGCTGAGGAGCAACGTAGGAAAACGGCGAGACTCCAGATATAGTCACGTAAAGAGTGCAGTCTGGAGTTTTGTTTGGTCGGATCGATTTATGTGTGTTGGTGTGGGCTGTGTCGATCATCGACACTTGTGTCGGTACGACTCACTCAAATTAATTATGCAGTAAACAGTTTATTGTAAGCCTTAGCGACCTTCACTTGATTTGCGATCGCACGGAAAAATAACTTTTTGTCCATCCTTTATGCAACCCTCTATTGGTTTTTGCGATCGCAAACTTGTCCACCCAATCAGAAAAATCATTTGTTCCTAAAAAAACCAGGAAATGA
>NZ_JAAHGK010001637.1:0-1380 GCF_010672505.1 Okeania sp. SIO2B9
GAAGAAAGAAGAAGGAAGAGGAAGAACTGGAGTTGAAGGAGAAAGTTTTTTTATAACTAATTATCCGGACATGATATAACTCCCTTTGAACTTTTCTTTCTTCCCTCCTGACTCCTGACTCCTGACTCCTGACTCCTAATAAATAGCCTAGTTATTTGTAGCAAACATTTATCGCGCTTGGTATTAGTACCTAATTCTCGGATCGATATAAGCATTTAAAATATCAATAAAAATACTAACTACCACAACAATTCCGGCAAAAAATACAACAATTCCCTGTACTGTAGGATAATCTCGCGAACTAATTGCTTCATATAATCTATTCGCTAAACCAGGCCAAGAAAAAGTTACTTCGGTTAATATTGCTCCTCCTAATAAAGCAGCAAAAGTCAATCCTAAAATTGTAATTACTGGAATCATGGCATTTTTGAAAGCATGAGCAAATAGTATTCTTAATTCAGGAACGCCTCTTGCTCTAGCAGCTTCTACATAATCAGATTTTAATGTTCGTTTGAGATTAATTCTGACTATTCTTTCAAAAATACCACTGAGCAAAATTCCTAACGTTAAACTCGGCAAAGCTAAATAATATATAGAGGTGAAAAAATGACTTATATTACCACTAAAAATACTATCAACTGTGTATAAACCTGTAATACTTGGAGGTGGATTTTCAGTAATAGGAAAACGAGTACCTAAAGGAAACCATTTTAACTGTACTGCAAAAATTAATTGTAAAATCATGCCAGCCCAGAAAGGTGGAACTGCATAAGTAATAATTCCAAATAAACGCCCACCAATATCTAACTTGGTATCAGGGTGAGAAGCTGCAATAGAACCAACAGTAATACCAACAATTAGAGCGATCGCCATACTAAATACTGCTAATTCTACAGTGGCAGGAAAATAATTTTGAATAATTTGCCACACTGACTCCCCGCGAGTGGTCATTGATGTACCAAGGTCAAAACTGAGTAATTTTCCTAGATAATTAAGATACTGTTCCAGTAGTGAGCCATCTAAACCAAGTTCTACTCTTAGAGCTTCTTTTGTTGCTGTTGATACTTTTGGTCCAAGAATAGCATCTACAGGGTCTCCCGGTGTTGCTCTTAATAACAAGAAAACTAATGTACTAATAGTCCATAACATAAGTGGGGCTAATAGCAAACGTATTAATATATAAGAATATAGGGCTTTAGAGCGAGACATTATTTCAAGTTAAAGAAGGAAGAAGGAAGAAGGAAGAAGGAAGAAGTAATATCATGTCCGGTAGCATCGGTCTTGTATAGCAAAGGTAAGGAAGAAGGAAGAAGGAAGAAGAAAGAGGGAAGAGGAAAGAAGGCTACCCTCGCAAGAAAAAACCATCATTTCCTGTAGATA
>NZ_JAAHGK010001638.1:0-1378 GCF_010672505.1 Okeania sp. SIO2B9
ACGGCAGATGGAAAAGGAATGGGTGCGCAAGACGCTGGTGATCCTGATACTTGCCGTAACAAATTTAAAAGGAGCTAATTTTCAGAATACAAAAGTAGAGAATGCTAGGTTATGGCATGATTCTGGTTTATCTGATGAAATGAAGCAAGATTTAATTAGTCGTGGAGCGTTTTTTGAGGATAATTAGAATCAGAGAAAAAATCATCGGCGTTGCTGAAGCGCGTGTATGATATTAATCTTAATTATTTAGGAGTCAGGAGTCAGGAAGGAAGAAAGAAGAAGAAACAGGAGTAGAAGAAGAAAGTTTTTTGTTTGCTGGCGCACAACTTTCCTGTCAAAATGCTACCGGAAATGTTAATGGGAAGTGTTGCATCAGCATAATCATGGAGCGCGGAACGGAGTTCTATATGGCTCTTATTAGGAAAAGATATCATACCTCAAATCACCAACGCCAAATCATTTAATTAATAATTATTAATCTGATTGATTTTGTATTCTTTCTGAGATTCTTCTGTTTATCCTAGCTGATGATTTTTTAGTAATTTTTGAGAGTTCAGATGAAATGGTAAAAACTAACCATGAGAAAGTTTACTAGATTATAATTCTATTAGTCAAAGTGTAATTATTCAGAATTATACTTGACTAAATTAACTCTAGCGATGGCTTTTAAATAACATCCTATTAGTGTGAAAGAGTAACTCTATATGGCAAATCAAAAATCACTTGATCAACTGCAGAAACTAATTAATGATAGTGCTCAAACTAGCAATCAAAAATTGACTAACAATTTTACTGGTATAAGTCTTGAGTGTGCTGACCTGAGTCTTTGCGATCTAAATGATATTAATTTCACTGAAGCTATTCTCAGGGACGCTTATCTAATTTGTGCCAACCTCAAAAGAACTAATTTTAGTAATAGCGATCTAAGTCATGCTAATCTGAGTGGGGCAATAATGTGGTTTGCCAACCTTAATAATGTTAATTTAAAGAGCGCAGACCTTAGAGGGATAAGTTTGAGAGATGCTAACCTAGGGAATGTTAACCTAGAGAATGCTAATCTTTGGCGTAGTGAGATTACAGATGCACAATTAATTAAAGCCAATTTTACTAATGCTAATTTAATTCGTACTAATCTCAGAAATACTAATCTCACAGATGCTAATTTTAGTTATGCTCAACTTGATGAAGCAAACATCAGCGAAGCTAATCTAGAAGGTGCTAATTTTAGTTATGCTAATTTAACAGATGTTAACCTTAAAGATTCTAATTTAAAAGGTGCTAATTTATCTAAAATTAACCTTCTTAGAGTTCAATTGAATCGAGCTAATCTAGATTAGAACCTTCTAGATTAGCTCGATTCAATTGAACTCTAAGAAGG
>NZ_JAAHGK010001639.1:0-1377 GCF_010672505.1 Okeania sp. SIO2B9
GTCCCTTAATTTTTCGGCGTTGCATCATCATGGGATGATTTTGATATGTGTCAAAAAATTTGTTTTAATCTATCAACATTTTCAGATGGGTGCAAATGTGATTATCATCCCGCAATTATGCAACGCCGAAAAATTAAGGGACAAAACTTAGCTCCTACCTCTTCTACATTCCCCGTCCCTCCTGTCTCCTGTCTCCTGTCTCCTGTCTCCTCCCCTCACCCATAAGACTTTTTCAGCAAACCCTAATTAATACGCTACTAGCTAATAATTATCAAAAATCTCCGATGCGCCTATGTTAATTACTTAATAATTGAAGTTTCACCTAACAAAAACATTCTTTTTTCACCCTTGGTATTATATCATGTCCGCTTAGTAGCACAATCAAAAAAATTTCTCCTGCCCGATCTTTCTTTAGATTCTTTTTCTCCTCTGCTCCCTGTTTACTTATTTATAAGTATTCAACCGGACATGATATTACTATATTGGGAACAAGTTATTTTAGAATTTCAAGGCAGAAAGAAGAAGAAATCAAGAAAGAATAAAAAAACCGAAACAATGATAATAGGTAGCTTCTAGGATTGGAGATATCTCCTTAATCTAAGTTTAAAATTTATTTTTTATAATATTCATACGCAATAATTGGTATAATATTTTCTTAGATATTTATAAAAGCTAACTAGATTACATAGACAACGCATTAAAGATGTTTTGGATGTATCCTGAGAAAAAATATAATCAAACTCCATTCACTTGTTATGATGGTAGTCAGCCAAGTCATTTTTGTCAAAAAGGTGAAAATTGGGGAGCTTTTACAACACAAGAGTGTGACTTGATTATCTCATTTTCACAAAATTTATTCAAGGATAAAAGCCATAGGTTTGAAGGTCTTCACCAGAACTATCGTCAAGCTAATGCTTGGGAAATATCTCAAACTGAAACAACAAATTGGCTTTGGCAACGATTAATTAATAATCTTATAACTGCAAATAATCGTTGGTGGAACTATGATATTGTGGGAATTATAGAGCCTTTACAGCTCCTCTGTTATGACAGCACAAATAATTCTAATCAGATTAAAGATAATTGTGATTTACATATAGATAATGAATATCCTTTTTCTTGTAGGAAGATTTCTTTTTCTGTAGAATTATCTGATCCCAAGACTTATGAGGGCGCAAAACTAAATTTGTATCTACAAGAAAATCCCCAAATATTACCTATAAATAAAGGAACAATGATTATGTTTCCTTCATTTATTTTGCATGAAGTAACGCCTATTATTGAAGGTAAAAGATGGGAACTTATTGGTTGGATTAGTGGTCCTCAATTCCGATAATTTGCAAAAATAAATGGTTTTCATAAAGTTAGGATTGAGAA
>NZ_JAAHGK010000164.1:0-8319 GCF_010672505.1 Okeania sp. SIO2B9
ATATAAGGATTGTAGCTATTGGTGGCTAAAAAGGCCTTGAAATTATTGCTCTGTCTAGGTTGGAGCGATTTTTTCCCTCTATTTAGCGACAACTCTATTGATAGACTTTGGCGCAGTAAAAGAAATAAGTGTATTGACTACTTACCAAAAAGGAACGACTACTTTTACTGTAGCAGTCGGAACACCTGGATATATGCCAGGCGAACAAAGTAACGGTCAACCAAAACTGAGTAGCGATATCTATGCAGTGGGAATGGTAGGAATAAAAGCACTGACAGGAAAAGATCCCCACAACTTACAAAAAGACTCCAAGACTGGAAATGTATCTGGCGAAATGAAGCACAAGTAAGTAACCGTCTGGCAAATGTATTAGATAGGATGGTACATGAATATTTTCCCATGCGTTATGAAAATGCTACGGCAGTCTTAGAAGCTTTAGGTTTTACAACTTCACCACCCACACCACAACCAACACCAGCACCAAAAGTTAGTCAAACAAAAACAGTAGTAGTAAAACCTCCACCCCAACCTAACCAAAAGTTAGTCAAACAAAAACAGTAGTAGTAAACCGTTCTACTAAACTTACCCAAACTTACCCATGAATGATTGCATGAGCTTTGGAGCTAGCTTCCTGTTTCCCAGAAGACCACTGACTATTGTCTGCAACTTATCTTCTCCACAGGCTTCAAATCGGTGGGAACTCCACCTACTGACTTACATAGTTTTCTAGGTTGACAGCAGCATTAAAGTCTCTGTCAGCAGTAAAACCACAGGCACTACATTCATACGTCCTCACACTTAATGGCATTTTCTGTTGATGCCCACAGTGAGAACATATTTGAGAACTTGGATAAAATCTATCAGCTATGACTAATTCACTACCATACCATTCACATTTGTATGTAAGTTGACGCTTGAACTCATAAAACCCACAGTCTGCTATGGCACTTGCTAGTTTATGATGTCTTGGTGCGCTACCAGGTGCGACTGACGTCGTCGCGGGGTCGCACCGCTTTTTGAGCATTCCACTGACATTCAAATCCTCAATTACTATGGTGCTGTGGTTTTTAGCTAACCATGTTGTGAGTTGATGGAGTTTGTCTGCTCTGATCTCAGCTACTTTTTTGTGAAGTATGGCAAGTCTTTTTACGGCTTTGGCTCTGTTTTTAGAGCCAAATTTCTTTTTGTTGACACGGCGTTGATAACGAGTTAGTCGTTTTTTGGCTTGCTGATAGGCTTTAGGGTTGGCAAAGGGTGTGCCATCGCTACAAGTTGCTAAAGTATTTATACCTACATCTACACCGATAACATCTCGTTTTTTGGCAGTATGGGTTGGTTCATTATCATATTTAAAGCTGATGTACCAATTATTTGCCCGTTTAGATATTCTCACATTAAGGAAAATATCGTGAACAAACAACAGATGTGGGAATTTTTCCACCCAATGCTTTTGGTTTGTACGATATGCACGGGAATGTCTGGGAATGGTGTGCTGATAATTGGCATGATAATTATAATGGAGCGCCTACAGATGGAAGTGTTTGGTTAGATGGAAATAAGAATCTTTCACCGCTGCGTGGTGGCTCCTGGATCTACGGTCCTAATCCTTGCCGTTCCGCGTTTCGCATCATCAACTATTGGCGCGACGACCTCATCAACTTTGTTGGTTTTCGTCTTGTGTGTTCAGGCGGGAGAACTCTTTTCCCCTTTTCTCTTTTCCCCTTTTCCCTCTTTTTCTTTTTTCTTTCCTTCCCACGAAGCGGGAAAAATTTTTTTTCAGAGTGGGAGAAGTCAGAGTAAGACAAGGATTTTGCTAGGGATGCACCGATGGATGTCGGGATGATTAATCTGCATTTTGTGAGGCTACTAAAAAAATCGGCGCTGAAAGGGATTTCCCCTTGCATCGGCAAAAAAATCATAGTATTATGTAATAGTTGGGGTTTTTTGTACCTATGTATGATTTTTTATTCAACGCCAAAACATCGCCAGACACAGATTTTGCCACGGATGTACGGATGATTATGTTGCCTAGTAAAAGCGATCGCTCAACTTCAGAGAAAAAAATTATCTTGTGAAGCACCAAAAGAAAATCATTAGCAGGAGAAATATAGAAGCGATGGCTCAAATTCCGAGAAAAAAACTTCATTGTGTGAAGCACTAAAAAAGAAAAAGTCAGTGGCAGGAAGATTTGACTGTTCCATCACAAGGCAAGAATTTTGCCCAGCCAGAAAGAGAGCATCTGCATTTTGTTAAGCTGCCAAAAAAATCGGCGCTGAAAAGATTTTCCCTTGCATCGGCAAAAAAATCATAGTAGTATGTAATAATTGGGGTTATATATACATATACATGACTTTTTATTCAACGCCAAAACATCGCCAGACACAGATTTTGCCACGGATGTACGGATAATTATGTTGCCTTAGCAGAAGCGATCGCCTTTTTCAGTTATCAGTGAAAAGTCTCTAGGTTATGGGTATCGCTTTGATTATAGATAAAACATCCTGTGAAGCACTCGGAAAAAGTCAGGAGAAATAGAGAAGCGATAGAACGACCTTCCGCATTTGAGCGATCGCTCAAACTTAGAGCAAAACTTCATTGTGTGAAGCACCAATGAAGAAAAAGTGAGTGGTAGGAAGATTTGACTATTCAATAACAAGGCAAGAATTTTGCCCAGAAACAGAACCTCTGCATTTTGTTAAGCTGCCAAAAAAGTCGGCGCTGAAAAGAATTTCCCCTTGCATTGGCAAAAAAATTATAGTACTATGTAAGGATTACGTGTTGTTCGTACCCAAGCATGACTTTTTATTCAACTAAAAATATAAATATGTAGATTAGGTTTTAAGCTGTCGCCGAAGTAACAGTAAAATCACATCAACTTAGATAGAATCAAAAATATATCAAAATATTAAGTAAAAATGAAAGTCGAAGAAGCATTGGAAGTTCTGGAGACAGTTCTACCTCCAGGCTCCTTAAACGCTGTAAAAAGAAAAGTATTTTCTCAAGCATGGGAAGGTAAAGCATATTCTGAAATTGCCGAGCAAGCAGGTTATGACCCAGACTACATAAAAGGAGTAGCTGCAAACTTATGGCAAAGTCTTTCTGGTGTCTTAGACGAAAAAGTAACCAAGAAAAACTTTCGCGCTCTGCTGAGACAAAAATTTGGTACTCACAAATCATGTCTTGCCAAAACAGAACTAAACATTCAACAATATATATTCCAATCTTCTACAGAAACAAAAAAAACACTGTCTAAACCAAAAATTGATTGGGGAGAAGCCATAGATGTTTCTGTTTTTTACGGACGCTCTCAAGAACTAAATCAACTACAACAATATATTATCGGAGATGGCTGTCGTTTAGTAGCATTACTAGGTATGGGAGGCATTGGTAAAACAGCAGTAGCAGCAAAAGTCGCCCAACAACTACAGAATGAATTTGACTATATAATCTGGCGATCGCTCCGCCATGCTCCCTCCCTAGAAACAATTCTCACTCAACTAGTGTCATTTTTATCCCAGCAAGAATGTAGCCAAGGGGAACTAAGCAAACTAATTGAATACTTGCGCAACTCACGTTGCCTAATAATTTTAGATAGTGTCGAAAGCATTTTACAAACTGGATGTACAGGTCACTATCGCCCTGGCTACGAAAACTACAGTCAACTCTTTCATTTAATCGGCGAAACATCCCACTCTAGCAGTCTCATCCTCACCAGTCGAGAAAAACCTCCTGAAGTAGCAGCCTTTGAAAGTATAGATGCAGCAGTACGCTCCCTACAACTACTGGGTTCTAAAGAAGTAGCCCATGCCTTACTAAAAACCAACAAAATATTAGGCTCAGAAACACAAAAACAACAGCTCAGTGAATATTATAGCTATAGTCCCCTAGCCTTAAAAATTGTCACCAGTTCCATCACAGACTTATTTGATGGAGACCTGTCAGAATTTCTGCAACATGGCACAACCACCTTCAATGGTATTCGTCGCCTCCTCGACCAACACTTTCAGCGTCTCTCAGAGCTAGAAAAAAAAATCATAGTTTGGTTGGCAATTAACCAAGACTGGACGAATGTCAAAAAATTGCAAACCGATATTGTGCCAGCAATTTCCAAAGCAAATCTCTTAGAAAGTTTAGAAGCTCTCATCTGGCGCTCTCTAGTCAAGAAAAAATCAAGTATGTATACAGTCGAACCTGTAGTAATGGAGTATATTCTTCACTATTTAATTGAACAGGTTGTTGCTGAGTTAACTACTGCCAACTTAGACTTATTTCTCAGTCATTCTTTAATCATTACTACTGGCAAGCGCTATATTAAAGAACGACAAAATAAGCTGATTATAGAACCTATTGCCAGACAACTCAGCACAATATTTAGTTCTACTCGAGCGCTAGAACAACAATTATTATTAATTTTAAACAAGCTACAAGCAAGTGAAACTTCTTTATGTGGTTATGGCATTGAAAAACTGATTAACCTGTGCATGAAACTACAGATTGACTTAATGGTAGGTGACATTTCTCCCTGTCAAATAGAATCTCATAAATCTGCTAATACCTGCTCCCAAAAAGCTATTGAAGTATTATCTACAGTTAACTCGAAATCTTCTAACTATTGTACAATAGTTCCTGAGAAACTTTGTCCTGCTATTAGTCAAGCAGATAGACAAAAGTGCCATGAAAGTAATAACTCACAGTTGCTAGATCGTAGTTCTTGTGTTTGTCCTACTAATTCTGTAAATTTGTCTGAGCAAACTTGTTTAGAACCAGCAAAGCAAGAAGATGAAAATCTTTTAGACTGCCCAATGTTGTTGGAAAAAATGCAAATACCGACATTGGGTAATATTGCTGTTATCGCTTCTAGTCCAAATAGAGATTTTTTAGCGATCGCGGATAAATTGGGAGAGATTCGTTTGTTGCCAATGGTGAATCATCAGCCACATCTAGTTTTTGAGGGTCATACTCAAGAAATACATTCTATTGTTTGGAGTCCAGATGGAAATCTTCTCGCAACTGGTAGCAGCGATCAAACAGTAAGATTATGGGATATTAATACAGGTAAATGTCTTCATATTTTTGAGGGACATAAAGCTCGAATTAATTCCTTAGTTTGGAGTCAGAATAATCAAACTATTGCTAGTAGAAGTGAAGATGAAACTATTAAACTCTGGGATATTTCTACTGGCGAATGTTTGCATACTTGGTTAGCTGAAAATTTTCTTCAATCCTCTACTAACTTGGATTTACTATCAATTGATATGTATGAATTTTTAGCTCCTACTTTTTATGATGTTGAATGTCCTGTTAGTCTAAGTATTAATCAAATAAGCTTTTTTTGAGGTTGTAGATTATCAATTTAATTGTACGCCCATAGTATCTTTCTTTGCATATAAAACTTAGGGAAATTATCTGATTTTTTTGATTTTTTTAGTTTTATCTGTGTTTGTAATACTGATATACTTCCCTAAAACCATTTTACAATAGATAACTGAAATAATAATTCCCTGTTTCCTCGCGCTATAGTACAAATTTATATTATGAAAAAAATTAATCGTCGAAGATTTTTAAACTTAAGTTCTAGTAGCGCTATTGCTGTTTTAATCGCTCAATGTAGCAACGGTAATACTCAAGAAAAGTTCCAAACATTTTCATCCGAATATAAAATTAACCAAAGCCAAGATGGTCTTTTAGAAGTAAATTTAATAGCCAGTATTAATAAAATAAATCTAGGAAATAAACAAGCTTATGTATTAAACTATAACGGACAAATTCCCGGACCGAGATTAGAAGCAAAACCAGGAGATACAATTAGGATTAACTTTACCAACAAATTACCACAACCCACGAACATCCATTATCACGGACTACATATTCCCATCACCGGAAACGCCGACAACGTATTTCTGAAAATTGCACCAGGCGATCGCCTGACATATCAATTCCAAATTCCTCAAAATCACCCTGCTGGTCTGTTTTGGTATCATCCCCATTTCCATGGTCTGACAGCAGAACAACTTTTTGGTGGGTTGGCAGGATTATTTATTGTTCGGGGAGAATTGGATGAAATTCCAGAAGTTAAGGCGGCTGAGGAAAAATTTTTAGTATTGCAAGACTTTGCTCTAGACCGACGAGGAAATTTACTGCCATCCCAAGAACTTTCAATTATGACCGGAAGAGAAGGAGATTTAATTACCGTCAACGGTCAATCTAGTCCTAACTTGACAATTCCATCTCAAGGTTTATTACGGTTACGAATTCTCAATGCTTCCACTTCCCGGTTTTATCGGTTGTCTCTAGAAGAACACCCATTTTATTTAATTGCTACTGATGGAGGAGCATTAACTGAACCAATAGAAATGTCAGAACTGTTATTAACTCCTGGAGAAAGAGCAGATATTTTAATCCAAGCTAACCGAGAACCGGGAAAATATCGCTTGTTGAATTTACCCTATAAACGAGTAGGTATGGGGATGATGGGGAGGAATGCTCCTGAAAATCAACCACAAGTCTTAGCAACCGTAAGTTATGACACCAAGGTTGCTGTTGTACCATTGCCAACTAAACTAATACCAGTAGAAGCATTGCCAAAAGCTCAAAAGGTACGTCATTTTCAGATGAATCATGGCATGATACCCAGTCAAGGCATGGCATTTGTGTTTAATGGTCAACCATATCAGCTAGAAAGAATTGATACTCAAGTTCAGCTTAATACAGTTGAAGACTGGGAATTAATTAACACAGGTATAATGGATCATCCCTTTCATGTTCATGGCAATGCTTTTCAAGTTGTGAGTCGGAATGGGAAACCAGAACCCTATCTCGCGTGGAAGGATGTGGTATTGGTGAGACCGGGAGAGAAAGTGCTGATTAGAATACCTTTCCGAGATTTTCCTGGAAAGACTGTTTATCATTGTCATATTCTCGACCATGAAGATTTGGGAATGATGGGTAATCTAGAAATTCAGGCTTAAGTAGGGTTTGCTGAAAAAAGCAAAGGGTGGGAAGTGTGGGGAGTGTGGGGAGGGTGGAAAAGCAGAGAAAGTAGGAGGAATAATTGTTCAGGAGATTTTTCTGCCCCCCTCACCCCACGCATTCTCACTTTTTGAGGGTTTATATCATGTCCGGTAGCATCGGTATTGTATAGTGAAGTAAGGAACAAGGAAGAAGGAAGAAGGAAGAGGGAAGAGGGAAGAAGGCTTAAAAGCTTGAAAAAACCTAAATTTCCTGTAGATATTCACCCTTAGTTTTACACAAACGATACCAGCGGACATGATATTAGGATTAAAATAGGCGCACTTTTTTCGATTCTAAAAAGGCTAAAACCTTTATTGACCATTGCTTTAAGATTTAATCAGCAAGCCCTAAGTAGTAAGGTTTATAGCAGTTGAAGCAAAGGGTGCGGACAGATAGAGAAGCTCTAAAACTCAGACAACGTAATACTTTTCCTTCTTCCTTCTTCCTTCTTTCTTCTGCTATATAATCAAAAAAAGCACTTATAGATTATTTGAGGCAATAGTAATGAAAAAATTTTTCTCTAATTGGATACAGTCTTTAGTTGCTGGTGTGGCAGTTGCCGGAGTTTTGGGTACTGCATATTTTACTTTTATTGGTTTACCCGAGAATTCCACCCTGAATAAAACAGCTCAGACTGTTGATAACTCTGATTTATCCACAACAGACGTAGCATCACAAGCACTTAATATTACTGTCTACCGCACTCCCACTTGTGGATGCTGTAAGGGGTGGGTGGAACATATCAAGCAAAACGGTTTTCAAGTCACTGATATTGTTAAACCAGAGTCAGAAATTCAAACTATTCGGCAAAAATATAATCTACCCTCAAATTTGGCTTCTTGTCATACAAGCGAAATTGCTGGTTATCTTGTAGAAGGTCATACCCCAGTAGCAGACATAAAAAATTTAATAGCAAATAAACCAAATATTGCTGGAATTAGTGTTCCCGGAATGCCTATTGGCACCCCTGGTATGGAAATGGGCGATCGCCAAGAATCTTTTAATGTCTTTGCCTTTAAAAAAGATGGTCAAACTGAAGTTTTCAACTCTTATAAATTCTAGAATTTATAACAGATAAATTTAGAAATAATCAATTTTTAGGGAAGTTTCATGGAACCTCCCTACTAGCACGTCAAGCTTAAAATAGTGTTTTAGGAAAATTCTCCAAACCTTAGTCAGAGCATCGCCCGGTTGCCATGTCGAGCCCGAGACCGAACATCGATCTCGACCGCCCCAGCCGCCGCAGCGTTGAACTCGAACGAGCCGACCGAGCGACCGTTCATGTCCAGGTAAGCACCACCCGAGGTG
>NZ_JAAHGK010001640.1:0-1375 GCF_010672505.1 Okeania sp. SIO2B9
TAATTCCATCAGGTTGGGTACATTTTCCATAATTAATATTTCTGGCTCAAAAACTATAGCTACTCTGATTAATTCTCTAAAAAGATTATTTCTAGGGTCTTTAGGGTCTCCAGAATTTTTATTACAAATAGAATATCCTTGACAAGGGGGACTACCTATGACAATTTGCGGTTTATTATTACCCCAAATCGCTGCTATATCCCTATTAGTAATAGTCGTAATATCTTGATTGATGACAACAGCATCTGGATGATTATAAGCAAAAGTTTCTGATGCCCATTTATCTATTTCGATAGCACCAATAATTTGACAACCTGCCCACTTAAAACCAAGGCTAAATCCACCTGCACCGGAAAAAATATCTAATATTAATGGTTTCATAAATGATACTTTGAGCAAAACTTTTAGATAACACCTTGCGCACTAAAACTATGCTTTACTGGGATGAAATACACTGTGAAATATTATAACCTATTTATAATTGCTATATTGCTTAAATATAGGTTTAACCATAAATAATATCTGATTTTCTTCTGTGATTTTATCTATCAAATCTCGCTTTTCTAAAGATAGTAATGTTTGAAATAATTCTGGCGATGATAATTGGGATTTTTCTAATAGTTGGGAAACTGAAACAGATTTTTCTAGTTCGCTGAGTTGATATAGCAGTTGTTTTTCTAATTCAGACAAACGTTGAAAATGCTGCTTTAAAATATTGGTTAATTCATCGCATAAAAATAGTGGTTTATAACTTAAATATTGAGCTACACTCCCGCCAAATAAATTTTTAATTGTCTCTCCTACTAATTTTAACCATTGGGGATTACCTTGATAGAAATTTATCAATTCTTGCCATTTCTCTTCATCCAATAATCCTATATTTTTCAGCATCTCACGCGCCACCTTTTCAGTTAAACCATTTAACTGAAATAAACGTACTGCTGAGTCATTATCTGTAAAGTTGAAAATTTCTAAAGGTGGTTCCCAACTGTTAAGAAGAAAACAACTATTATGGGGTAATTCTCCGATAATTTTAAATAGGTTGCCATAGTTTTCATATCCTTGTTTATAGTTGCCGACAAGTTGCTGACTATTGAGTATTTTTTGTACGTCATCCAGAATTATTAAACATCGAATATCGCGCAATTTTTCGATGAGTATTGATAGTTGAGAATTGGTGTTATTGGGTAAGTCTTTTTCTGTTACGTTGGAGATAGTTTCAATTAAATTTTTGAGAGTTATGTTTAGGGGTGGAGATGTGCGGAGGGTGCGCCAGATGATGTGGTCGAAATTAGATTCTATTTCGGGGATAAGGTGACGAATAATTGTGCTTTTACCGATACCGCTTATTCCTGAGACAGTAATGAGACGACAG
>NZ_JAAHGK010001641.1:0-1375 GCF_010672505.1 Okeania sp. SIO2B9
AGACAGGAGACAGGAGACAGGAGGAAAATTACATGGGGATTCTCACCCCAAGTAATTTTGAACACCGTGTAGACGGTGGGGTATTAAACCCACAAAGAAAATGATAAATATTTTTTTCCTAGAACTGCACCTAAGTTCAGACAGAAATCATTCTATGGTTTTCAAACTGGCGATCTTGTGAAAGCAGTTGTGACTAAAAGCAACAAGATTGGTACTTATTCTAGTAGAGTTGCAGTCAGAAAAACTGGCAGTTTCAATATTAAAACTAAGACTGAAACTGTACAAGGAATTGGTTATAAATATTGTCAACACTTGCACAAATCAGATGGGTACACTTATAGATTTGGCGAATTAATCAAACAGAAAACTACTAACCTTTTCAATAAAATAATTGATATTTCACCTAGTCCAGTTCAGTTAAATATATTTGATACTTCTGAGTTAAGCATATCAGAGGTACAACCGAAAGAAAAAAAATCCAGGAAGAAGTTTAGCGGTACTAATGGAGAACAGCTAAATTTGTTCTAAGTAAACGGAGGAAAGTCATTTATTTGCTGGTTGTTTTCCTCCCGGCACTAAATCAAAGATTATAGTGCATATCTCCAGCAACTATTTGAGATGATTAACTATTAGGCTAAGGATGGGAATAGAAGAATATCTCAGATTAGCAAAACTCTACTTGAGCGAAGGTAAATTAAGTCAAGCTATAGCAACCTGTCAAGAAGTTTTAAAATTACAATCAAATTCTGAGGATGCCTACAGAATATTAGGGGAAATTTATCAAGTTCAAGGCGATTTTCAGGCAGCTATGTATTCTTATACAAAAGCTTTGGAGATTAAGCCAGAATATGCGGAAGTTCATGCTTTTCTTGGTCAATTATATAGTCAGAAAAAGTGGTTGATTGAAGCAGCAAGTCAATATCAACAAGGGATTAATTTAGGGTTAAAATGGCCAGAAGTGTATTATAATCTGGGTAATATAAAGCATCAATTTGGTTATTTAGAAGCTGCTATAGAATGTTATGAAATAGCTATTATTCTGAAGCCGAATTATATTAAGGCTTATTTTAGTTTGGGTATTGTTTTTGAGTTGCAAAGAAATTATCAAGCAGCAGTTGATATTTATCGAAAAATTATCGCACTCAAGCCTAATTCTGTAGAAGCTTATAATAATTTAGGTGGTGTTTTAGCGGATTTGAATAGAACGGAAGAAGCTGTTGAAGTTTATCGGCAGGGGTTAGGTTTAAAACCAAACTCAGCAGATTTATATAATAATATTGGTCATGCTTTATCAACAGAAAATCCGGCACAAGCGATCGCTGCTTATGGTCGTGCTATAGAGTTAAATCCTACTTTTATTAAGGCGCATTATAAT
>NZ_JAAHGK010001642.1:0-1375 GCF_010672505.1 Okeania sp. SIO2B9
GTTGCCGGCGCGCTGGGTCAGGCGTGCGTGGCGATAGCGGCCCTCACGTACGTTATACAGGCTCTCAAGGGCCGGAGTGGCGCTGCCAAGCACCAGGGGTATGTTCAGATCGTGGTATTCGACTTGTAAGGTTTTATTATCGGCAGGATAACAAACACCTAAATTACGAACAATACCTTTTAATGGTGGGAATAATTCATCAATAATACTAAACTCAACTACAATATCATGGCTACGTTTTTTCCCTTCTCCTAACAACACAACAGGTTGTCTAACAGAATCAATAACTAACTTTAAATTGCTAGGTTCAAACATATTAAATGCTAACCTTCCCAGAGTATAAGCATATTTACCATTAGAAAGTTTCTCCCCTTGAGGAAAAGAAGGGGCGCTAATTAATAGCCAATCTTGAGATTCTAGAAGGGAGCTATGGGTAGGTTATACTATAGGATTAAGTTGAGAAAGTTGCTCTATTTTTTCCTTAACATTCTGGTGTTTAACATCTCCTTGATATATCTTCAAAGCTTCTTTCAAAGCAATTTTTGTTTCAAGTATTGTTGCTGTATAATTCATGATTTTTTCCTAAAATTTGCGTTATGTAAAACTAATACACCCTATGCGAGTTATTAAAACAAGCTATAAAATACTTTGGCATAAAGCTATATTATACTAGGTAACTTAACTAAATCAATTAACATTCTGATGATTACTAACGCTGTAAAAAATTCCCACAATATACCTTTAAGTGCAGGTGGAACTGACCCAGAATATTTTGATTGGCAAGAAGTTTGGTATCCAGTTCATTATGTAGAAGATTTAGACAAAACTAAACCTACACCGTTTACATTATTAGAACGAGATATTGTGATTTGGTGGGAAGAAAAAAACCATCAATGGCGCGTATTTGAAGACCAATCTCCTCATCGTTTAGCACCCCTTTCTCAAGGTAGAATTAATGAGACTGGATGTTTAGAATGTCCTTACCATGGTTGGGCATTTTCAGGCAGAGGAAACTGTGAAATTATTCCTCAACAAAAAGAAGAAGGTAAAGCTGAAAAATCATCAAGAGCAACGGTTAAATCTTTACCTACAAAAGTCTGTCAATGTCTTTTATTTGTCTATGCAGGAAAAGTAGAAAATGCTGCTCAAACACCTATTCCTACAGTTGATGTTTTAGATGAAAATTCTGATAAAAGTTCTAATGAATGGGTTTGTTTAAATACTTTTCGAGATTTACCTTATGATGCTTTAACATTAATGGAAAATGTTTTAGATTCTAGTCATATTCCTTATACTTCTAATTCTACAGGAGAAACATTAGTACGGTTTCCCACAGTACGATGATGAGTATAAGGAATATGACTAGAATCTAAAA
>NZ_JAAHGK010001643.1:0-1374 GCF_010672505.1 Okeania sp. SIO2B9
TATTAATTATTAATTTTTGAATTAATCATCTCTAGTAAAACTAGATTTTTCCCGAACTTCCTCTAAGGTTAAAGATGGTCTATTTTTTACCTCTGGGTCAGCTCCCACTTGAATCAATAAATCTGAGAATGCAACTTTTTTATTAAAAGGCCGAATAGCTTTAATACTAACACCTGAACTAATTAATTTTTCAGCAACTAATTTAACATCTTTTATACTTACTGCTGAACCAAACCAAATTGAATTACTAGGCATATCCACTACTATAGTTGGTAAAAGTATTAACTGATCATCTAAAGTTCTTAAAGCTTTTTCAACTACTCCATTGTCAACATCCTTAGGAAAATACTCAACTATCACAGAGTTTTCCTTTTTTTGATAAAAATTATCCCCTAAAATACTTAATTCATTTTCCAAAACTTCCCGATATACTCTTGGTAAATTCCTACTCATAGAATTAGTTTCAATTCCATATCCTAAACTCGTCCATGTTCCAGATAATAACCGCAAAACTCGGTCTAATTTTCCTTTTCTTAATAACCCAGGAATATCTGCTTTCCAATATTTGCGATCGCTTAACCAACCATGTACAACAGCATCCTGATATTTTGGCTCAAAACTGTAAGATTCCCAAAACATAAACCAGCCACGTTGAGGATGATAACGTCTTGCCATTAGATACCAAGTATTTGTTAACATTTGATATCGTCCAGCTGCAGTGCTACAATTCCCTTTATTCGGACCAGAAACGATGGTAATACACCAGTCTGGATGTTTACTCAAATTAGATACATTTTTACCTGTATAAACAACATGATAAGGCCGAGAATAATTAGACTCGCTAGCTGAAATAGTTCGCATTAATGCACGAATATAAGGATCTCCACCTTTCATTGCTAGTTGAGGCCATTTATCTCCACCATTGTAATTATATTTATTAGGAGAAATTAATTTAGTTATTTCCTGTTTACTTATATTTGAGTTCCCCTTAAAAATTTGGAAAAATGAAATAAAAGAGATGATAAATATAGATATAAAAATTAAACGTTTTAAAAGCATAAAACGACCATAAGAAGACCTTGACTTCTTTCTTCTGATAATCTTAGGTTTAACCGGATGCATCTAAATAATAAAGGAGGAATTTTCAACATTTTTTTGGGAGCTACCTACTATGAATTTCATGTAGTAAAGTTTCCTAATCAACCTCTAGTTTAACCTAATTATTAAAAAGTTGCGCCCCTTTTTTTTTAGTACAATAGCTGATTTTTTTATAATAATTACTGTATTAAAATAATTTTAAAATGTGCTATGCCATAACTTATACCAAGTCCAGTATAATCGGTATTTTCATTATCGGTATTTTCATTAATGGAA
>NZ_JAAHGK010001644.1:0-1369 GCF_010672505.1 Okeania sp. SIO2B9
TGCTAGAAAAATCATTCTTACAATTCTTACTCCTACTTCCTCCCTCATTCCCCGTTCTTCCTGTCTCCTGTCTTCCCCTCCTGGGAGGGGTTGGTGGGGGTAGGACGCGGAGATAGGATGGAACAGGCAACGGTTTCGGCCATTTTATGTGAAGAAATTTTCTTGAATTTCAGCAGAAAATTTCAGTATTTTGAGGTAAATAAGAGCTATAAACTCGGAGATAAACTGAATATAAAAAGCTCTTAAGCATTAGCTATCCTGACTTTTGGCTTTATGAGCGCAAGCCCTAATTATTAATTATTAATTATTAATTATTAATTGTTTACTATTCCCTAAAATTAAGAATAAGGTTCTCCAAATATAACAACTGAACAAGTAATTTCTGACAAAACTTTAGTAGTAACATCACTAACAGATAATCCTGCCGCAGTACGTCGTCGCATAGAGCGTAATACTACTAATTGATATGATTTTGCTGCCTTACTAATTACAGGGGCAACATCATCATAACGAATAATTTTTATTCTTGATTTTACCTTGGTTTTTCCTTGAGAAATAAGTTGAGAAAGCTGAGCATGAAACTTAGTAATTTGTTCTTTAGAAGTCTGGCGATCGCATACATGAAGTAGAGTTACAGAAGCTTGATTAGTATCAGCAAAAAGTTGAGCAAAACGTACAGTTCTTAATGCCTGGGGAGTAATCTTTTTAACAGGTACTAAAATCCGATGAATATTAATCGGCTTTTCCAACAAACGTACCACAGCTACCGGGCAATGAGCAGACCAAAATATTCGGTCTATTATATTTCCAAATAAACGAGCTTTAATACCAGTATTTTTGTGCCAACCCATGACAATTAGACTAGAATTTTTTTCCCGTGCTGTGCGACTAACACCTTTAGCAAAATCATCATAAATTCGGATTTCTGGAGTAGCTTCAACTTCAAAACTTTGACTAATTTCCAAAGCAGAACTTAACCTTTTACTGCTCTGTTGTAAAGCCAAATTTAACTGAGGAGAATCCATATTGACGTAACCTTTAACTATGGATAAAGGAATCATTAAACCTCCCTCATGTTTTGCCAACATTACTGCCATTTCAATTAAATATTTTGTTTGTTCTGGAGAAAAATATACTGGCACTAATACAACAAACTTATGGTTAACAATTCCATCAACCCTCTCTGTAAAACTATCTAGAATTTGCTGATGAGTTTCCCACCAAATCAAAGAATTATCCGATGTAAAATCTACCTCTGGCAAAGAAATTTTACTCGCAAATTTAGCAGTAATAATCGGACCAAAAATAGATGTTACCAACATCAAAAAAATTACACTATTAAATATTACCTCTGGCAATATTCCTACTT
>NZ_JAAHGK010001645.1:0-1368 GCF_010672505.1 Okeania sp. SIO2B9
TCTTTTTGAGCATGAAGAGCTGAAAAAGTTAGCATTTTTAGCAAGAGTTGGGCAAAAAAATTCTCCCCTACTCCCCTACTCCCCTACTCCTTAAAAAAGACTTTTTCAGCAAACCCTAATTAGAGGAGTCAGGAGTCAGCAGGAAAGAAGGAACAGGAGAATATGGAAGTCAAAAGTCAAAAGTCAAAAGTTAAAACTTAAAAGTTAGTTATCAGTTCAAAACTTTGATGCTACAGTAATTTATGAAATTCAAAAGTCAAAAGTCAAAAGTTAAAACTCAGACAACGGAAATTTCTTCCTTTTCCCTTCTTCTTTAGTCTTGTAAAACTCAGACAAGGGAATATTTTTCCCTCTTTTTTCTTCCTTTCTTCTTCCTTCTTCTTTAGTCCTGTAAAACTCAGACAACGGAAATTTTTTCCTTCTTTCTTCTTCCTTCTTCCTTCCGATCATGCTCTTTGAATTTAGTTACTCTCCAACTCCAGAAATATTAGATTGGTTAGCATTAGGGCGATTAGGAGATAGATTAAATCGCTCTATTAGATTGTGGGTTTTATTAAAATATTTTTATGGAAAACCAAATAATTTACCAGCGGAATTACCAAAATATTTTACTTATATAGATTTCCGCAAATATTTTTTTTCGCCAGAACATCAATTGAGCGATCACTTAACTACAGAACAAATAAAAACAGAATGTCGAGACAAAAATTGTATTTGTAAAAAGTAAGTAAAAGAATTAGTTAAAACTGCAATTTTTCCCCAATCAATTAAAGAATGGGAGCAAAAAATTACAGATAAAATGGGTGGGGAAGTTATCAAAATACAACAACGTCCTTTTGCTACAGTACACCGTACAATTAGAGATGATTTAAAGTATTTAGCTAAATTAGGATGGCTGAAAAAATCTCAAGCAGGAGAATATTACTGTCTACAGCAAAAAGACTGGCCTCAACCTCCGGTATTTGAAACAGAAAGATGGAATATTTCAGAATTATCCTCTAGTCAAACTTGGCAATTATTAAAGATTTTAGAGTCAGTTTCATTTGTACAACCAAACTTGGAATTAGTCGTCGAATCTTTGTGGGAAAAAATAACTCAACAACAATCAATACCAAATTATAATAATCAACAACAACGCCGAATTTTTATACATTTAGATTACATTTTATCAGATGAAAATCAAGAACGGGTTGATAATTGTCAGCAACAAATTGAGGATTTATGGCATCAATCATTGGGTAGAGTAATCAAGTTTAAATATTGGATAGCTTCTACTGAAAAACAAGTAGAAATAATAGTTTATCTAGTTTGTCTACACTATGCACGTCGGGCTAAATATTTAACTGCTTTTGGCACAGACCCTTTTGG
>NZ_JAAHGK010001646.1:0-1367 GCF_010672505.1 Okeania sp. SIO2B9
TCGGCTTCTGTTTACTGATTATTGAACTTGTGCCAAAATCCAAGTAACTATATACCAAGAGCGCTCGTTTCTCATTGCTAATTGATATATTGGATTATCTGGATCTTCGGGAATTTTATGACCTCTAAAACCCATTTGAATATAAGACCATACTTCTTGATTACCCCAACCATTAACTTCAACTATTTTAAGATTGTAGGGTTTACTCATTAACGCCAAAGCTTTAGGAGTAAATCTCCAGTAATCATCGAATACTTTTCCACCATGTATTGGGTTGATAAAGCAAGTTATATGACATATATATCCTCCTTGTTTAACAACTCGAATACTTTCTTCAAAAGCCTTGTAAGGATTTTCAGCAACATGCTCTAAAACTTGGTCTTAAACACAAAAATCAAAAAAGTTATCTTCATAATTTAGATTAGTTAGATTACATTCTGGATAACTCGTATTATAAACTTCCGCTAGTTTTAACCCTAAAACTTTTGCCAAGTTAGCACTGCCAGATACGGCCAAAATTTTTTTAGTCTTGTCATCTTCATTAGTCAATAAGTTTTCTAATTTTTTATACATATATAGTCGTGTAACATGATATCTTTTTTTTCCTTTCTTTGAGTTCAAACAAAAAGTAATTAAGTCTTTTGTTAAACTGTTATTTAGCGTGGTGTTAAACATTTTTTTTCCAAATATTAGCCGAATTACCGTTAGTAATTTAAGTATGTTTGTAGCCAGAATAAATTATAACATTGAATAAATAATAATTATGATCGAGTTTCATTATTCAGGACTTACGGAACGGAACTAATTTTAGTGGGAATATCTGAATAAATGACCAAATCATAAACCATATATCCCACATTCCGTACTTCAATTTGTAATATCAAATCCGTTTAATTCGGTATAAAAAAATGTTCCATCTTCAACCATTACCAAATATTTCTCGATCTCCCCATCTCCCCAGATACTAAATGGGTTCTATAAACCGGAAGGTGCGCGCAGGGGTAACATTCCCCTTCTAAAGGTTTACTGCTGAGTGCTGATCACTTTTTCAAGTTGGCCTGCCCCAACTCAGCCTGGCTTTTCTCTCACCCATATCTATAGAACAGCCATAAAACCTCTTTTTTCAGAATCATTGACCTTTGAAAAACCTAAAGCTACATCAAGTCTAATTAAATTCCATATTTAACACTGAATTTTGAGAGGGAATCATTAGTATTAATAATACTAAAAGAATCTAAAAAAGCTTTAGCCTCTGGAAAATCTAAATTTCCATCTTCAGCAACTATTTGTAAACTATATAATGTTGGTCTGCTAGGGTCGATAAATATTCTTAAAAGTAATCTCAAATTAGGCTTTACTTTTGACTG
>NZ_JAAHGK010001647.1:0-1365 GCF_010672505.1 Okeania sp. SIO2B9
TTCAATTGGTTATGAAAAACATAATTATTACCAACAATACAAAGCATTAACAATAATATTAAAAATAGGGCTGCATACTTAATATGATGTGCCTCTCCGGGGGAGCTAGGCTATCAGATAATCAGCTATAAATAACATTTAAGAATTGACAGTACCGAATAAATATTTGAATCATGTTTACTTGATCTCCTTTCTACTCTTCTAATTCCTGACTCCTGTACGTCACCGATCCGGCGGCTCCTCATTCCTCACTAAGTTATTTATAAGTATTTAACCTATAGCGTAGCTCCCTCGGAGGGACACATCATATTACCCTATTCTCTACTAGAAAAAATTCCCTTTTCTCGTAATTGCTGCATAAAATACTCTTCTAGACTAAGCCTTTCTATATTCATTTTCATCAGTGTAGCTTTCATTAATCCCAAACTAACTAAAAATTCTTTAGGGTCTCCCCGCAAATGACCTTGCCAAAAATTATGCTCAAATTCTAAATCTGGTATCCATTGTTTAAGAATCTTAAGATTACCACTTTTACCCTTAACATAATAACTTTCATTAGTTCCTAATACTTCATCTAAAGTACCAATACAAATTAATTCTCCTTGTGCAAGAATAGCAATGCGATCACATATTTTCTCCACATCAGACAAAACATGACTATTAAAAAAAATAGTCTTCCCTTGTTTTTTGAGCGAGATAATAATTTCTCTGATTTGATAACGTCCCATTGGATCTAAACCTGACATAGGTTCATCTAAAAATACTAACTCAGGGTCATTAATCAAAGTTTGCGCCATACCAACTCTTTGCAACATTCCTTTAGAATATTGACGTAGTTGCTTTCTAATAGCTGTTGATTTAGACAATCCCACTAGGTCAAGTAATTCTGGAATTCTTTGTCTTTGTATTGATGTTGGTATTTGAAATAATCCTGCTACAAATTCTAGAAATTCCCATCCAGTTAAATATTCATAAAAGTAGGGATTTTCTGGCAAGTAACCAATTTTTTCTTTAATTACTCGATCGCCTATTGGCTGCCCTAATAAAACTCCCGATCCAGATGTAGGGCATACAATTCCTAATAAAGTTTTAAGTAGGGTAGTTTTTCCTGCACCATTTTGTCCCAAAAGTCCAAAAGTTTCTCCTTGATAAACTGTCAAAGTACAGTTTTTAAGAGATTCTATTTTTTGATTCATCCAAAAACCAGTGCGGTAAAATTTACCTAAATTATTAGTTTCTATCACTGGCAATTTTTCTGGTGTCTTTACTTCAGTGGGAATATTGACAGCAGATTCCATAAAAATTCAGCCTATATATTTAATATTTTATTTTTTATCATAAACTGAATCAGGACTTCAGTAGGAG
>NZ_JAAHGK010001648.1:0-1365 GCF_010672505.1 Okeania sp. SIO2B9
TGGAGTAGGGGAGAATTTTTTTGCCCAACTCTTGCTAAAAATGTGCTCCTTTTTGAGCATGAAGAGCTGAAAACCATGTACTTTTTCAATACCTAAAAAAGCTAAAACCTTTATCTGGTAATTATTTAAGATTTAATCAGCAAACCCTAAATAAAGACAAAAAATAATTTTCCCTCATCCTATCCCTTTTCAGGAGATGTAATTATTAATTGTTATACCAATTCTCATGTATTAATACTATATTTAGGCAACACTTCAGTTATTAAGTAATATCATGTCCGGTAGCATCGTTTGTGTATAAAATTAAGGTGATAATAGGAGAAAACCTTCTGCCTCCTGCCTCCTGCCTCCTGCCTTCCTTCCACCAAAGTCTAATTATTCAACCGGACATGATATAATTAATCCTGTCCCGGTCGCATTTTTGCTAATAATTAGCAAGTTTAGGAGCTTTCAGCATCTATTACATCAAATGATATTTTTGTCAAGTTTTATGTTAAGAAAGATGTTTATAAAGCATAGCTTTTAGGAAGAGGTAATTATTCATTATTCATTATTCATTATTCATTATTCATTATTCCTCTAAGAATTTATTTCTGCCAACTCTAACCACCTTTCTGTGGCAGTATCTATTTCTTTTTCTAAACTTTCTACTTTTTCATGGAGTTGTTGAACTTCACTTACTTCTCCAGGAGGTGCATTATAAAGTTCATTTTCAGTCTTTTCCTTCTCCGCTTCTAACTGAGCAATTTTTTTCTCCAAACTCTCATATTCTCGCTTTTCTTTTGACGATAATTTTCTTTGTTTATTCTTATCCCAAGAAACCCTTTCTGATTTTTTTGGTTTAGCTGAAATTTCCTTAGACTTTTCTGCAACTGCCACAGCTTTTTTTGTTGCTGCTTCTACTTCTTTATAATCTATATAAAGAGAATAATTTCCCGGATACTGTCGTAAATTTCCTACTCCTTCAAAAGCAAAAATTCTATCTACAGTCCGGTCAAGAAAATAACGGTCGTGAGAAACAACAATTACACAACCATTAAACTCTTCCAGATACTCTTCTAAAACTGCCAAAGTTTGTACATCTAAATCATTAGTAGGTTCATCCAAAATCAAAACATTCGGCGCACTCATCAATACTTTTAAAAGAAATAATCGTCTTTTTTCTCCTCCGGAAAGTTTATATACAGGAGCATATTGTTGATTACCAGGAAACAGAAATCTTTCCAACATTTGAGACGCACTAATTGAGTACCATCAGCAGTTTCCACATACTCTGCTACATCTTTTATATAATCAATTACCCGTTGACCAACATTCAGAAAATTTGTTGGATGCTATGAATGAAAGTCAACGGGTAATTGATTA
>NZ_JAAHGK010001649.1:0-1363 GCF_010672505.1 Okeania sp. SIO2B9
GACTAAAATTGGTAGGGTATTTTTAATCAAGGGAATTAAGACATCATCCCAGTCTGCTTCTGTTTTTTCTGCATATTTGCTGAGAGAATAAGCAATTACCTGGGTAAATAACTGATTGATTAAATAAGTAGTTACAACAATAATTCCTGCTGTTAATAATCTGTGAATTAAAGGTAAATGTTCTAATAAGTTTAAACTGTAAGTTAATACTTTTAGAGCAATTAGTACAAAAAGTATCAGTAGAGGAGTTTGCAAAATATTTATAGTTAAAATACCTATTTCATTGCTTGAACGGCGAAAGAAAGACTTTAGAACCGAGAATACTAACAGATATAAAAAGAATCCTAAAACTATTGCAATCCCTAAAATTCCTCCCTGTTCGAGCCAAGGGAGTGAGTATATAGCTGAAGAGTTTGATGTTTGTAAAAGTGTCAACATAGTCTAAATTCATTCCTCTTCTTTTTTGAAGTTTCAACTTTACCGAATAATTAGGGCTTGCTGATTAAATCTAAAAGCATTGACAGATAAAGATAAGTGCCTTTTTAGGTCTGGAAAAAGTACAAGCTTTTAGGTCGAAAAGGTTCAAAAAGTTAGCATAAAAGGCTGACTAGGAAAGAAAAATTAAGGGAGAATTTTTCCGACGACCTCCTCTAAATTCCCATTTATCCTGTACAGGCAATTCGCGTTTGCGCAGCATTCCGGAGGAAATCGCCCCTACGACTCCTGACTCCTACCCCTACTCAAAGACTTTTTCAGCAAACCCTAATTATTAATTATTCAGCTTTATTAGCCTCCCCTTTCTCTTGGAAAAAAAGTTCTAGGATATTTCCTTATATTCAATTCCCTCACGGTTTTAACCAGAAGTAATTATCCATTATTAATTATCAATTATCCATTGGTAAATTAGCGTTGTAAATTTCGTGGATCTAGAGCATCTCGCAACCCATCTCCTAATAAATTAAAAGCTAATACAGTTAGAATAATTAATAATGCTGGAGGCCATACTAACCAAGGTTGTAACACTAAAATAGAAGCATTCGTGGCCAAAGATAACATATTTCCCCAGGAGGGGTCTGGTTGTTGAATACCTAAACCAATCAAACTTAAAACTGATTCTGAGATAATAAAACTAGGAATAGCTAAAGTTGCCGAAATAATTACATAAGTTGCTGTTTGGGGTAATACATGACGCACAATAATATAAAAAGAATTTGCCCCCATCGCCCTTACCGCTTGCACAAATTCTCGTTCTTTGATAGATAATACTTGTCCCCGAATGACCCTGGTTTAACCAGTGCCCAAAGATTTCTCTTAATTGTAGTTATTACTTCATTTATTAGTTGGGCAGGGTTAGCTAGGGTCA
>NZ_JAAHGK010000165.1:0-8275 GCF_010672505.1 Okeania sp. SIO2B9
GCTTAGATATTTGTAGTACTAAATTTGATTTACTTAAGATTGTTGATGAAAGGAGGAAGTAGAGCAAAATCATCAATTTTTTTTCATGTATGATACTTAGTATGAATCATGGGAAACAAGGAAAAAAGAGAAGACAAAATGAGGATTGGATAGAATTTTTTGGATTTTTAATTAAGCGGTGATGATATTAGTATTACAAATATCTAAGCTGATATAATATGACTCCAGTTTTTATAAAAATCAACATTATAGATAATACATATAAAATAATACCCTCTAAATTAATCCTCAACAGATAGGTGCTTTAACTAATCTCATAATTTAACTAACATCATATCTTAATAAGCAGTCGTAAAAATATTTAATCCACTCTATAGCACTATAGTTTATAAAATAGATATCTAGACTATATTTTATTATTCCAAATAATGACTAACCAACAAATAGAACGAAACATTAGACTGTTGCTCGAAACTCGCGAATGTCCAAACTGTTACCTAGAAGGAGCCAGACTTGGAGGTGTAAATTTAGGAGGAGCTAATCTTGGAGAAGCAAAATTACCAGTAGCTAACCTCGCAGGAGCAAAGTTAGGAGGAGCTAACCTGGGAGGAGCTAACCTGGGAGGAGCTTACTTAGGAGGAGCTTATCTGGGAGGAGCTAACTTAGGTGGAGCTTACTTGGAAGGTGCAAATTTAGAAGGAGCTTATCTATCAGGAGCTAACTTAGGAGGAGCTTATTTGGAAGGTGCAAATTTAGCAGGAGCAAATCTAGAAGGAGCAAATTTAGGGGGAGCAAACCTCGAAGGAGCTAGTATAGAAGGGGCGCTCCTCAGCGGTGCAATTATGCCAGATGGCGGAAGACATGAGTAAGTGCAATTAGGTGAAGTTGAGTAATTCCCATGCTTTTTTCTGTTTAAGTTGACCAAGAGTGTGGAGAATACTTGCTTCATCCTAATTAGATTCAGGATGAATGGCCATCAAAATTATGCATCCTATACATTTTGTTAAGTGGATAGATAAAAAAGTCCATTCTTACGGAATACCAATATCAGCAATTTTAGTTTCTGGTGGAGCAATTCTGAGTTTATTATTTTTCAGGTACTTAGGAGTATTACAGCGACTAGAGCTATTTGTATTTGATGGGATGGTGCGTCTGGGGCCTGATGAAATCTCTGACCCCAGATTATTAGTAGTAGAGCTTACTGAAGAAGATATACAGTATTTAAGACAGTGGCCAATATCCGACAAAAATTTAGCAGATGTTTTAGCCTCTCTACAAGAGCATCAACCCTCAGTAATAGGTGTAGATTTATACCGAGATTTCCCTAAATATCCCGGTTATACACAATTAGTAGAACAACTACAGAAACCGAATGTTTTTGGTATTACTTTTATTGGCAATCAATTTGTGAGTACAACACCGCCACCTCCTAGTATTCCAAAGGAAAGAATTGGCTTTAATAATATTCCTCTAGACCCAGATGGTGTAGTGCGTCGCTATTCATTATTTATTAATAATGATCAAGAAACAATGGTGGCGTTTGGCTTACATTTAGCTCTCGCTTATCTCCAAGAATACAAAATATCCCCTCAGATAACTGAAAATAACGAATATCAATTAGGTGACGCAATATTTAAAAAATTACAACCAAACTCTGGAGGATATCAACAAATTGATGCTCAGGGATATCCAATTTTAATTAATTATCGTAATTCTCAATCTATAGCTCCAAAAATCACAATCAAAGATGTTTTATTAGGTAACTTTGACCCTGAATTAGTTAAAAACAAAATTGTCATAATTGGTAATACAGCTTCTAGTAGCAACGACTTTTTTCTTACTCCTTACAGTTTTGCTCAGTTAAACTTGTTAAAGTCAAAGATGTCAGGAGTAGAGACTCATGCTCAAGCTACTAGTCAAATTATTAGTGCAGTTCTTGACGATCAAAAGCTATTTTGGTACTGGGATGAATCAACGGAAATACTATGGATTTTCAGTTGGTCAATAGTCAGTGGTAGTATTGCTTGGCATATCAGACGACCTTTTATTTTGTTGCTAATTAATGTTCTAGCTTTAGGAGCTTTAATAGCTATTAGTTATGGCATTTTTATCAAGATGGGATGGATACCTGTAGCAGCACCAATATTAGGAATAATCATGACAACTGGGGTAGTAATAGTCTACAAAATTCAGGCATCATGGCAACAACAAAATATGGTGATGAAATTATTAGGTCAACAAACTTCTCCAGAGATTGCTCAAGCTCTTTGGCAAGAACGTTCATATCTGATTAATAGTGGAATTTTGCCTCCAAAAACAGTTACAGCAACAATTTTATTTACTGACCTAAAAAACTTTAGCACTATCTCTGAAAAAAAAACTTCAGAAGCTTTAATGAATTGGTTGAATGAATATCTGAGTGCCATGACAGATATTGTCATAAATCATCACGGAATAGTCAACAAATTTACTGGAGATGGAGTTATGGCAGTATTTGGAATACCAGTACCTCGTACCAGTGTTGAAGAGATTGCTATAGATGCCCAAAATGCAGTTAATTGTGCTTTAGCAATGGGTCAACATCTATCACAATTAAATCAAAAATGGCAACAACAAAATTCTTCTGAATTAAAAATGCGTATAGGGATTTATACAGGAACTGTTACAGTTGGTAGTTTAGGTGGAAAAAATCGCTTAGAATATGGAGTAATTGGCGATGGTGTTAATATTGCTTCTCGCTTAGAAAGTTTTGATAAAGAACGTCATCCAGGAATTTGTCGAGTTTTGATTGCTCAAGAAACTTTGGAATATTTAGATAGAAAATTTTCAGTAGAAGCTTGGGGTAATTTAAATTTAAAAGGAAAAAAAATACCAGTAAATGTATATTTAGTTACTGGGAAAAACTATTTTTAAATTAACCATAAACAACAAATAATTTTCAATTTTGACTCCTCATCAATGTTGCTATTTTTCTACAGCCACAAAAAAATATTAAACTATTTTTTCACACATTAGTGCAGGATGGTGGAAATAACTAATACCATTTCTCAAAAACTTTTCTACATTTTCTTTGGCTGGGGAGTAGGGGAGTAGGGGCACCTGGGAAGTATGCGCGGTCGTTAACATCCGTACAGGACGTTGTATGCAACATCCTTACAGAGAAGTAAACATAAGAATAATTAACATTAACTTGACTCAAATTAGTAAAAAGGTGATTCGGCCTGTGTTAATTACTTAATAACTGAACTTTACCTAAGTATAGCGAGTATAGCATTAATGCATGGGAATTCGTATAACCACTTAAAATCAGCTTAAAAAGCTGATTGTACAAGCTTTCTTACCTTCTTCTTCCTGCTTTATTCCTTCTTCAACTAGCTAGTTACACAATTCATAAATGGATAAACTATAATAGTAATAAGTAATTAAAACAGTTACCCAAAAAAGGAATTTAGAATATGTATCTACAAAATTTCCGTTTTTCTATTACTCTCAAAACTATGATTTTGACATTAGTTTTAGGATTATTTACTACTTCTTTTCCCAACAGTACATCAGCAAACTCTACTCATTCTGCTAGTTCAACTAATAGGAAAGCAAATACTACTCTAGGTATTTCTCAAAATACCTTAGCAAATATTGTTCCTAGAGTCGAAGGTGGTTCAACAGGTACTTATGGTGGAGGATCGCGAGGAGCAAATAATTGTATAGATGAAGGTCAAAAACCTCTAACTCCTCTAATTCCCAAGATAAATCAAAAACAAGAATTAACCCTAGTAACCTTAGCCTCACATCCAACAATTTATATGTATGTGCCAGAAAATACAGCTATAGCTGGAGAATTTATCTTGAAAGACTCTAGTCAAAAAATAGTTTATGAAAAGCTACTACCAGTGTCAAATAGTCAGGGCATTATACGTATTAAAATTCCCAACAATCAACCAGAATTAAAAGTAGGAGAAAATTATCAATGGACATTCTCTTTGAGCTGCGAAGGAAGTGGTTCTGGAACTATTGTTCAAAGCTCAATTAAAAGAGTTAATCCCAATCCAAATTTGACAACAGAAATACAGCAAAAATCAGAGAGAGACCGCTGGTTAATTTATTCGGACGCAGGTATATGGCACGAAAAACTGGATGCCTTAGCAGAAAAAATTAGTTTGAATCCGAACGATAACAAACTTAAATCAGAATGGCAAAATCTACTTAATTCAGTAGGTTTAAATGATGTAGCTACAGAGCCATTAACTTCAACTAATTAGCAAGTTAATTTGAAGACTCGAATTAGTCATATCACCTACACTACTTAACAAATAAGGTATGGAGAAAAATAACTATTTTAGAATGACTATAAAAATGTAGCAATCCTATTTCAGTTGCGGGTAAAAATATCTTTTAATTTAGGGAACACCGGAGCTGGGAATAGAGGTAAAAGTTTCAGAGTTTTTATATATCCTTAGATTGTTTACAAATGATTTCTAATTGCTATATTTGTTAGAAAAGTAGGCATAACATCTAAACTTGAATTAAATCCTCTTTCTAGGAATCATTCAATTTTAAATGTTTACCAAACATCTCTATTGATAAAGCAACTCAGTCAAAAATGAGTATCAGAGATATCTAAGAAATCGTCAAAAAAATTATCCCAAAATACCCCATAGTCAGAATCAATGTTACATGAAAATTAGATAAAAATCTGATAAGACTACGATGAAAATAAAGGTTTTTACCTCTATATACGAGTATCATATACATTAATACTAAGATTATTGTAAATGTCGTATATACTAATAGATGAATAACCTAGAACAAGAAACAGAAAAAAAGTCAAAATCAAACAAACTACTCAAACCACTCTTAATCGTTTTTGTAGTCGCAACTCTCCTAGTTATTGCTCATAAATTTAACGCTCAACAACTCTTGATAAATGCCCTAGATTGGATAAAAACTCTTGGCCCTTGGGGTCCCATAGCTTTTATCATTATTTATATTCTGGCCACAGTTTTCTTCCTTCCAGGCTCACTACTAACTCTAGGTGCAGGTCTGTTATTTGGCCCTATTTTCGGTTCCATCTACGTTTCTGTTGCTTCAACTATAGGTGCAACTTGTGCCTTCTTAGTTGGTCGCTATCTAGCGCGAGGTTGGGTTTCTAAACAAATAGAAGGAAATGAAAACTTTAAGGCCATTGATGAAGCAGTAGCTGACGAAGGATGGAAAATTGTTGGACTAACTCGCTTATCTCCTATTTTTCCTTTTAACCTACTAAACTATGCTTTTGGAGTAACTCAAGTATCTTTACGAGACTATTTTTTCGCTTCTTGGATTGGGATGATGCCAGGAACAGTAATGTATGTATATCTTGGTTCCCTAGCTGGCAGTTTGGCAACTTTGGGCACAGAAGGAGGGACGCGTACCACAGCAGAATGGATTCTTTATGGAATAGGTCTAATAGCTACAGTTGCTGTAACCGTTTATGTGACAAAAATTGCTAGAAAAGCTCTACAGAAGAAAATTTCCTAATTTTTTGCTCCATAGTGCAAGCAAGAAAAACTCACCTTATACTGACATTTAGGAAATTAAGACAGGAAAAATTTGATGGCCGTTAAGAAAAATACAAAATACGAAAAATTTCTAGCGCCATTGGTCAGCAACTTTTTAATTTACCAAGAAGCTATGGAACTATTCCGCAATAGTATGATGTTGGGAGGGATAAAGCGATCGCCTCACTGAATAATTGATAATTTTAGGTTTGAAGTCTCTCTTTAATTAAGGAGGAAAATAATTAATATTCTTTTTTAGTCAATCCTCTTCTTAAACTGATAACTGAAATGACCTTAATGCTAAAACAGCTATTTATACAACCAGAGGTTATTGGGTCAACTTATAACCTGAGATACTTTTTTTCTTATTGATACTAAATCCGGTTTTCATAAATGTCTTATTTTTATACCGTAACTGCTTGATATAAAAATATTTATCAATATTGAAAAGTTGGTTTTTGCCACCTTATTTAGTATTATATAGTCATTTAAATTTAGATTGAGATAGGGTTTCTTGCCTTGAAAGACTTTCAGTATAAAAACTGTTTCATTCTTATTTTAAATTACTATAATTTTAGACCACTAAAAATATGAGTTCTGAATTTTTTTTTGATTATAATTAGTTGAAATATAAATGGCTATAATTTATGACTATCAAAGCTATTTTGTTCGATTTTAATGGTGTAATTATTAATGATGAATTTCTCCATGAAAAATTAATAGAACAAGTATTAATTGATGAAAATTTGCTACTTAGACCAGGAGAATACAACCAATTCTGTTTAGGAAGAAGCGATCGTGCTTGTTTAGAAGGAATACTTACGGAAAGAGGTAGATATATTAATGAAGGGTATTTAGACCAGTTAATTAAACGTAAAGCTCTAGCTTATCAACAACAATTAGAAAGTCTTGAAGAGTTACCAATTTATTCAGATACGATAGATTTTATTTCTCAGGTCGCTCAAGCTAATCTGAAAATGGCTGTAGTTAGTGGCGCTCTTCGATCCGAAGTAGAATTAGTCTTAAATAAAGCTAATTTAATTGATTTTTTTAAGACAATTATTGCTGGAGATGATGTAGAAGCTAGTAAGCCAAAACCCGATGCTTATTTGTTGGCAGTAAATATTCTAAATCAACAATATCCAGACATGAATCTACAGCCTTCAGAATGTTTAGCAATAGAAGATACTTTTGCCGGAATTGAAGCAGCTAAACTCGCAGGAATGTCTGTAGTTGGTGTCGCTCATACTTATCCTTTTCATATGCTCCAGCGTTTGGCCAACTGGTGTGTAGATTATCTATCAGACCTTGAATTGGACAGAATACAAAAAGTTGATCAACAAATTAATTCTTAGATATTTGTATATTAGACATCTGGGAAAAAGAATAGACTTTTTGCACAAGTAGGGAACAGGTAACAGGGAACAGCGGTGCGACCCCGCGACGACGTTAGTTTTAGCTCCTCTGGAAAAGGCTAGCCACAAGTGGTCAGACCCCGCCTCGGCGACAGACGCAAGGGAATGCTGACCAACAGAGGTAATAGGGAAGAAAATTTCTGAAAAAAGACACAAAAAATGATCAATAGACATCTCCGAAAAAGATATAGATTTTTTGCAGGAGTAGGCAACAGCTCCGAAAGGCAACAGGCAACAGGTAAGATGTTTTTACGCGCGAAGGCACGAAAAAAGATTTTTTAGGGTGAATTTTTCGTATCCTTAGTCTGCTCTAATTAAAAGATTTATTTTCTGGATATCTCTAATATGTATAATTTCCACTCCTATGTCTATTAGATATTTGTATAGAAGAATACTGTTTTTTATACAAAAGAAAGTATCATTTACCTCACAAATATGTACATCAACCTGCAACAGATTAGGTGATTAATGTGGTAGCACTGACGGGGTAAATATTTTTTTTGTTTGTTCCCTATCCTGCCTCCCCATCTCCTCTACTCCCTACTCCCTAAAACCATCAATATATGTACTTAATCAACTTGGAAACTGCTTTAACTTTAATTTTCGTTCCGATAAAATACCCATGAAACCTTTTGAGTCCCATCAAAAATAAGTAAAGAACAACATCGGTTTGTAAAGATATTGGTAATAATTGTAACTTATTGTGTTTAACTGCTTCTGATATTAGTAGATTTCAGTTACTATTAACTAAATATAAAAGAATAGTTAAGAAAGCATAAGATTGGGAATATATATGCTTTGGGTTACGTCCTGGTTACTAACTAGCCTGTACCAATCTGCCAAAAAGATGATTATTTATACTTATATGGAGGTTCTATGACTCCCACAATGTTGCGTCAGCTTTGGTCTTTAATCGAGAACTCCCAAGCTACAACCTTAATATCCCTAGATGATGCTACCCTAGTTCAGTGGTTAATCAAACAGTTGAAAACTAGAAATTCCCTAAATGGCAGGGAAGCAGATTTAATTAACGAATATATCCAGTCTCGGCTGTCTTTAATTAGAGATTTAGCTGAAGAACGTTTGGGTAGCGAACCTTCACCATCGGTATAGTAAAAGTTCTACAGAAATATAGTCCTATATATTCAAATAATGTCAAATATAAGTAGAAACTATTTAAATAAATATAGCTAAGAAAGAATTGGTTAAGACATAAACTAATGACAAATCTTAGATTAGAAAATGTTTTTCCAACTTTTGCCTATTGCCTATTCCCTGTTCCCTGTTCCCTGCTAAATGTGGAAAGTATTTACTTGAAATCCT
>NZ_JAAHGK010001650.1:0-1362 GCF_010672505.1 Okeania sp. SIO2B9
TCCGTTAATTGCTAAGTAACTAAAAAAAGCAACTAATTCAGCATTGGTGAATCAAGCTATGAAACCTAAATTTAGCCAAATATAAAATGCTTTTCAGTTAATAGTTAGGCAATTGCCATTAAAGCACAATCATAGCCACACATCACCAATGCTGTAATTCTATATATACACAAGCTTAATCGACCACTATTGCACTTGACTACCGTGAACTCTTGGATCTGCTTGACTTGCTTTAATTGGTGCCACTGATGTGTTAAATTTAGACCCTTGACCAACAGTACCATCGTATGGTAGTAAGTCCCCAGCAATTAAAGCCTCTATATTTGCTGCCATCACAGATTTTGGCATCTCTCCGATAGTCTGGCCAACCTCAGATCCATCTCGATCCAAAAATACAAAGTGAGGAATACCGTCTACTCGATATTTAGCCAACTCTGGTAACCACTTACTATTATCAACATTCAGCATCACAAAGTTGGCATTTTCACCATACTGTTGTTTAATTTCCTCCAATTCAGAAGCCATAGCTTGACAAGTAGTACACCAATTAGCATAAAATTCAACTAGACTTGGCTTACCATTACTTAAGGCCACATTCAGAGGTGTTGCAGCTTCAGCCATTTCACCCAAAGAGACCGAAGCAGTCTCCGTTCGTAATCCGATAAAAATGGTCACTGATAAAGCGATCGCTACCAACGCCACAATGAAATTTCTCAGGCGCGTTGTGAAAGGGGAAGTATTTGTAGAATCAGATGGGTTTACGCTCATTGTCAAAAAATTAAAGAATTATTACAATTAAAAACTATAGCTATTAGTTTAGCAATTGCCATCTTAAAACAAAGAGCATAAAAATTAATTCCATAATTAAGAATAAATAAAAACATCAAAAATCACGAAGGAAAAAATACTGGATTTTGACTTTTAGAAACAGTCTAATTATTCTAATTGGGGGACAGAACTATGAAAAAACGAGTAACTCTAACATTTCCACAACGTTCAATTCATATGCCAATTACCTATAGGTTGGCAAAAGATTTTAATGTTGCTGCTAATATTATTCGTGCTCAAGTAGCACCAAATCAAGTTGGTAAATTAGTGCTGGAATTATCGGGAGATATTGATGAATTAGATGCTGCTGTCGAATGGATGAGACTAAAAAATATAGATGTATGTTTAGCTAGTAGGGAAATTTTAATCGATGAAGATAGTTGTATAGACTGTGGTTTATGTACTGGTGTTTGTCCTACAGAAGCTTTGACTTTACAACCTGAGACCTTTCGTCTAAATTTTATTAGGTCTCGTTGTATCGTATGCGAACAATGTATTCCTACCTGTCCAGTGCAAGCAATTTCTACTAACTTA
>NZ_JAAHGK010001651.1:0-1358 GCF_010672505.1 Okeania sp. SIO2B9
GTCTTTACTCCTGACTCCCGACTTAAAAAGGAGTAAAGACTTTTCACTTTTCCCACAACTTTTTGAGGTCTTTGCTTTTTACCATCTTCTACAAAAGTGACTTGTTTTTAATTATATGTATTTAATTGGGCATGATATTATAAATAAACAATATAAAGTAGCATTTTTACTAAAAGCCAGACAATAATGCAAATAGTTAATTCTCATAATTCTCAAATATCTATAGAAAAAACTAGCCACTCTCGGATTAAAGAACAGGATATCAATAATAGTCCCTTTGGCAAAGTATTTAGCGATCATATGTTAGTTGCTGACTACAGGGATGGTAATTGGCAAGAGGTAAAAATTGTTCCTTATGGCCATATTTCAATGGCTCCTTCTCTGTCAGCCCTCCATTATGGCCAGACCGTTTTTGAAGGTTTAAAAGCTTATAGAAGTCCCACAGGAAAACCTTTACTATTTCGCCCACAAGCTAATTATAAACGGATAAATGAATCAGCTTTTCGATTATGTATGCCACCTATTCCTGAAGATATTTTTCTGGATGGTTTAAAGGAATTAATTAGGCTAGATTCTGACTGGATTCCTACTCAATCGGGTAGTGTATTATATATTCGACCTATTTATTTTGCTACAGATGAATCTGTTGGTCTTAAACCAGCAAATAGTTATAAATTTATGATTATTTCTTGCCCTGTAGGTGCTTATTATTCAGAACCAGTTAAGTTAATTGTTACAGATAAATATATACGAGCTGCTGAAGGTGGAACAGGTGCGGCTAAATGTGCTGGTAATTATGGTGGTAGTTTATTAGCAGATAAAGAGGCTAAACAACAAGGTTATGATAATGTTTTATGGTTGGATGGGAAGGAAAAAAAATATATTGAAGAATGTGGCACAATGAATGTGGCTTTTGTCATTAATGATGTTGTGATTACTCCTAAGTTGACTGGTACTATATTAGCTGGAATTACTAGAGATAGTGTATTAACTTTATTGAGAGATATGGGTGTTAAAGTTGAGGAAAGATTAATTTCTATTGATGAAGTGGCAAAAGCTTATGAAGAGGGTAATCTTTCTGAAGCATTTGGTATGGGAACTGCAGCTACAATTGCTCATATTTCTACTATTAATGATCAAGGTAAAGATATGATTTTACCTCCTATTTTTGAACGAAAATATGCTCCTCAAGTATTACAAAAATTAGAAGATATTAAAACAGCTAAAGTGACTGACCCTTACGGTTGGGTTGATCCACTGTAAACTATAGGTTACTATAATTGGTCTTGGGATGAGATTAAAACTAAACATTATTAGTTGATTTACTAATATAAATCTTCTATCATCCCATAATTTTT
>NZ_JAAHGK010001652.1:0-1357 GCF_010672505.1 Okeania sp. SIO2B9
CCAGGACTAATACCTGCTACTACATTTGTTCCATAGGACTTCATCATTAAGGCTATCTGGGTAGACATTTTTTCTGTAACACCTTGAACTATTACCTTACTATCTGGAGTTAAATTCATAATTCTTCAGCCCTTATTTGTATAGGCATTTATCAATGGATAATGGATAATGGATAATGGATAATTGCTTAATTTGGTCTAATACCTATTCATTTATGAAGAAAATAAAAAGAAAATATTTTCCTTAAGTTCAATCCTATCTGCTTTCCAGGAGAGGTAATTATTAATTATTAATTATTAATTGTTGAATGCTACCTAGCTAAAGAAACAGCTTTAGTAACTGCATCTTCTAAATTTTCGATTACCTCTACTGGTAGACCTGATAAACGTTCTCTAGCTCTACTCACTTCACCTCCTAATAAACGCAGTATAAAAATAATATTACTCTTGTCCATAGTTTTTAAATTATTCAAATACTCGTAAACTATAGTAATCAACTCATCACTTGTCTGAACTATACCTAGAAAATTCACCAATACTACCTTTACATTTTCCTTTTGACTAACTAAATCCAAAGCAGCAAACATTTTTATTCGTAAACTATCCTTGATCTCCAAATAATCACCCAGCTTAATATTCAGAAAATTTGCTGGGTTTCCATTAGCTTCCATTACCAAATCAACAGTAGCCATTGTTAAACCTTCACCATTGCATAAAATTCCGATATTTCCTTGCAATTCTGTAAACTTCAGTTGATAATCTGGAATAATTTTTTCATTAGCTGCTGCATTGGTATTATTTGTAATTAATAAAGAATTTTTGTCTATTTGACTTACTTGTTTCTCTTGAATTTCATCATTATTAGTAATATTTTTGCCCACTAAATTTACCAATTCTAGATGACGACCTAGAGCACGATCATTCACACTTACTTTACCATCTAAAGCCATTACTTCTCCCGTCGGACTCACACCTAAAGGATTAATTTCTACCAAATCTAAATCCTTTTCTATAAATAATTGATACATTTTTTCCACTATATGACTAACTAATTCTATCAGTTGTCCTTGCAGTCCAATTTTTACCATCAGACGACGTGCATAAAAAGGGGAAAATTGTTGATTAACAACTACCTGTTGCATCCTTGTCATAGCTGCTTCTGTATCAATACCTCCTTGTGCTGAACCGAGAAGTACAGGACGGCGTACTATTGGGTCTAAAACAACTGCTAAGTATAATTCTTGATTAGCATTATATTTTGCTTCTGCCAATAAAACTTCTGGATACTCATCTTTGATCGGCAAATTAAAAATTGCCTGAGCTGCTGCCACAGCATCAATTGTATTTTCAACAAATTT
>NZ_JAAHGK010001653.1:0-1356 GCF_010672505.1 Okeania sp. SIO2B9
ATGTGCGGGATGAGTTTGCCGATGCCGGCGCGCTTGGCTTCCACCTCAGCATCTGAATGGCAACTTAGATAGTGATACTTTATTTGGTGGTAGAGGAGATGATTTTTTACGCGGTGGTAAAGATAGTGATGTATTAACTGCTGGGGAAGGAAATGATATTTTAATTGGTGATGCTGGTACGGATAATTTGGCTGGTGAAGCAGGTGCAGATACTTTTATTTTGACATTAATAGAAAATGAAGAATATAATGCAGATATAGTAGCAGATTTTAATTTTTTAGAAGGGGATAGAATCGGTGTTTCGGTACAAATATCTTCCCTATCTTTTACTCAAGAAGGAAATAATACAGTTATTCAATTAGAAGGTGAAACAGAGGAAGATAATAGGATTCTTGGTACTGTGAATAATTCGACAGCAGAGGAAGTGAGAAGTGCCAGTTTCTTTTTCGATTTTACTACTATTTCTGTTCCTGATGCACTGCCTTTTGGAGATGCAGCTTTGAGAATTGGATAATTGAATTTATGGAAAAGTTTATTAGTAGAAAAAGAGGAATATAATATCAAGTATTTTAGTTTTAACTAGAGCTGTTTTTATTTCTTATACTTTACTGTACAAGAATGAAAAAAATTAGGTAGTGCTCAACAATGATTAAAAGAAGTTTATCCTCATTTTCAATTGACCTTCTTCCTGTACTTAAGCAGTTTTGTCGGCAACAAAATTTAAGAATAGAATATAATGAAGTAGCAAATTTTGGACAACTCAAGGAACTAAGGAACTAATCAACCAATGGAACAAATAAAAAGTACCGAAGAATATTTAGAAGAGCTAGAATTAGTTGATTTAGAAGGCCAAGAAGTCACAGTGGAAATGGTGGTACAAAAGGTATCCCAGGAAGAAGAAGAAGAAGAAAATGAAAATGAAGAAGAGGAAAATGAAAATGAAGAAGAGTCTGGTGAGAGAGAAAAAATTACTGTTACACTCAATTCCGCCGCTGCTCCAGTAACAGCAGCTAACTTTGTCAATCTGGTAGAGCAAAATTTCTATGATGCTCTGGCATTCCATCGGTTTGTAGAAGGTTTTGTAGCTCAAGGTGGCGACCCCCAGGGCAGAGATCCGGATTTTTTGATTGAAGATTTAGGCTCGGGGAAATTTATTAACCCTGCAACAGAAGCACCACGGGAAATACCTTTGGAAATTCAAGTTGCAGACACAGGAGAAATTGTCTATAACGAAGTAGTTGCCGATCCAGTAGAGTTATCCCATGAAGCAGGGGTCATAGCTATGGCTCGCTCTCAAGCATTAGATACAGCTTCTTCGCAATTTTACTTTACCTTGGATAATGTTGCCAATCAACA
>NZ_JAAHGK010001654.1:0-1356 GCF_010672505.1 Okeania sp. SIO2B9
GAAAAAAGACAAGGCAAAGATTTAACTAAGTGGTCAAATCTTTATAAAATCAAAGATGAGTTAGGCGTCAGCATTTCTAATTTAACTTACCGTCTGCAAGAGTTTGGCTGGATTTATATTCCTAAAGAATCGATTTTGGCATCAATAAACAGCCTGCAAAATATTGAGCTTGCCATTCAATAGAATCAATCTTGCTGCCACTTGCACCCCGACAAACAAAAGGTTGTTCTGACTGATTTGGCGTTCCATAATTACCAAGGTCGAGTTCTAACTGCTTCACAGCTCCATCTGCTTCATCCTGATTAATATGTAGCACCCAATGACCAATTTCATGAGCAAGTGTTGATTCTTGAAAGCCTTGAGGCTTGTCTAAAATCTTTTCATTGAGTTCAATCAGTCGTTCTGTTGGTAAAATTCGGGCAGCGATCGCCCCCCCTTCGTCAGGAGGAATTTCATCCCAAACTACTCCCAAGTCTAAAAAATCAGCAACTAAAGAAGCTTCAAAAGGCCACCTGGGAGCAAAATTTGCGGTTTTATGCATTAGCCTGAGAATATCATTTGCCCGATGCTCAATCGACTCCTTGCGATAAAAGCAATACGGTTTGAGGATACTCACGGTTCATTCTCCCTCTGTTGCAGCTTGAGATATTGTTTGAGCGAATTCAGGATTTTCTTGCATTCGTCGGAACAATGCGAGCATCTCTTTTGGATTTTGCTTAAGAATCTCCTCATACTGTTGAGGAATTCTGCCAGCGAGGAAAATTAATTCCTCTTCATCCAAATCGAGATTCCTAGCTAACCCACGAATCACTTCTTCTTTTGGTGCATAGTCGGCGCGATCGTTTTCTAGCTTGGACAAATATGTAAAGTCCACTCCTAAGAATTTGGCCAACTCTCGTTGGGAATATCCTTTGTCTTTACGGGCCTGTCTAATTAACTTTCCAAAACTTTTTTCCACGGCTTTTACCTCCTAATAAGCATTGTAAGCAACTTTGACGAAAATTTCAACTTTACTCTTGACGATAAAATCAACTAGCGCTACAATAGATTTAGTTGAAAAAAAAGTCAACTTATGAGACACTACTGGTAAGGTTGAAAATTAAGTCAATTAAATTTAGGCTCTATATATGGAGTCATGCTCAAGTTGGCTAATTGTAAATTTATGAGAGTCTCAACAAGTACCGCTCACCTGGAGGATAGCATTATGCTGAGAACCTGGACAGATACACACTACAAATTGGAAGACGAAGACTGGCTGTATATTGCTACCCATGAAGAACAGAGTTCAGCTTCTCTTGTTTGCCCAGGGTATGCAAGAGACGTGGAAGGCTTCAGTATTCACTTTACTCCTGCTCA
>NZ_JAAHGK010001655.1:0-1355 GCF_010672505.1 Okeania sp. SIO2B9
CAAACACGGGGCCTTCAACGTGGCTTTTCGGTCAAATAAAATACATCGGATTAAAATCCGACTCCTCGCCTTTCATCCATCGCTTAAAAGACGATGGCTTTCATGCTCCCGTGTTATTTAGGTAAATGAGGTACACTTCTTAAATTTGATCAACCCCCAGAATTTTAAAATTGGTTGACAAATTGTTGTTACTGTACCTCATCAACCTGAAATGACCTGCATTATATTAACCAGCTTTTAAATCTTCAGAGGGAAAATTCAAAAAGCCGTTCTCTAAATTTTAATTGCTACAAAATTATCTTAGCTAAAGATAGCATTAATTAAAACATCAGTTAAATTCATCTTTTTCAAATCGTCAATAGTCACAGTATTACAAATATCAAACCTGGCACCTATTGTTTGTAATTCATTATCTAATAATTGAAAAAACTTTGTTACTTCAGGCTTATTTCCTACCTGAATAAGTGAAATACCCAATTCTTCATCTTGTTGCAAATTATTAGCCGCAAAAATTATAATATCCTTGACTCGCTCAGGGTCTTCTATCTCACCTACCGTAACAACTAAGATAGTTTCCCCATTTGGCTTTGCTGTATTTAAAGCACGTCGCTCAAAATAATTATCAATAGCATCCTTAAGAGCATCTGCTAAATTAGTTTTGCCCGAAGGTTGATTTTCCAGGAAGATATGAGCTAAGTCCGTGGATGTCACCTGGTCATATCGTTTAAAATAGTCTGAAAATAGGTAAACTGTTAGTCCATCTAAATCTAGCTTCTCACATTCACTTGCTAATTTGATTACCGACTCTTGCATTAGTTCCCAAGGACTTTTGTCTATGGCAGAGTCAGATAGATACATATCTTTGCTTTTATCGATGATTAAGGTGTAATCACGCTGTTGTATAGCAGCACCACCTTCAAGTAACGGGTCCATAATATTGGTCTCCATTATCTTCTCTTACTAAATTGTTAATAGCACCAAAATTTGTTTGTGCTGACTTAATTTTCTACTGCCTGCGGAAAATATTTTTATCCATCTGTAGAAACTTCTAAGTTGTGATGAGATTATAATTATAATTTTGATTTGTCAGTAAAAATTTAGAAATTCACTAGCTAAATATTGTATCGTCTTGTTGATAGCTGCAGATCTTTTCAATTAAGCAGAAATTTTAGATAGAAGCAAACTTTCATTTACATAAGCTTTGGGAAAAAGTCTCTTCTCCGGAAAAACACCCAATTAAGTTGATATCAAGTAATAGTTGTTTGTTTTTAGAGCTTTTATTACAAATTATTATGGAACTAACTGACTGTTTAGTAAGTCGATTGATTTTAGTTAAATACTGTAAATTTGTATTA
>NZ_JAAHGK010001656.1:0-1353 GCF_010672505.1 Okeania sp. SIO2B9
TTCGGAAACGAAAATTAACATGCCTATTATTCAGGGGGAATATATCTGATATACGCCCTCTGAATAATAGGTTATTTATTTCAATATACAGGCCATTCCTTCGCAAGCAGCCTCCGGAATAGTTTCAGTGTTTTCAACATAATAATTGACTAATGCTTGAAAAGTTTTATTATGATTGATACGTTGTTCTACAACGGAATTGATTTTATTGTATTCATCCTTTGATATTTTCTCGAAAGGTAAACGAGGAAATGGTGCATCAAATCTTGCTAACAGTGCTATCGAAATATATCCTTTATCATATCGAATCGCTTCATAAATTTTAGTTGCCAAAGGAATTATTTCATCTTCTGTTAGTAGAATTGTCGATGATGTATTATGTGTAGTCCAATGTTCTTGAATTCCCATATAAAAATCAAACATTGCTGTTGCACTAATTTTGCTTATATCAATGTTTTCTATTCCTTCTATATTGCACCATGATACAGAAACAGGAATTTCTACCAACCATTCCGTTACTCTTTCGTCGAAAGGGTCGTTCAATAGATTTCCTTCGGAATCTTTATCTGATTGCCCCGGTACAACAGAATATCCATAATCCAAACAAGCTTTCGCTACAGCATCATTTTTTCTGTAAGTAATTCTCCGGATATAATTGATACCGAAGGGAGGATGCCAACCAGGAGACGCATTGGTTAATAAACTCTTACTGCCTGCTGGTTGTACACATGTGTAACGATTAGGTATTTTAATGTTATGTTTAGTGCAGTATTCTTTGACTTTTATCTCTACAATTGATTTCCAAAATTTCAAATATTTTGTTTCATAATATTTGAATAATTCGGCTGTTGAATTTATTTCGTTTTGTTCAGGGTGATTATCTATATCAGATATAGAAAGAGATATTAGTTTAGAAACAATTTCTTCGTGATTATAAGAATACCAATTTTCATCTCTTCCATTCATCCACCAACTTAACCATTCAATGCCGAAAGCATTTACGAAGAAATCAAATAACCCTGTAAATGACACCGCGATGATTGGGTCTAATTCTCGGCTTAATTGATAACGATGTTGTGTGAATTTATGATGTAATAAACCAACAACATTAATTGCACCTGCTGTAAAAGCTTTTCTTTGTTCGTCTAAATTATTTGGGTCAATCATGTTTAGATGAATTTCTGAAAGGTCGCAATGATAGTTACTACCGATAATTTCACCGCAGGGATTTAGGCCATATCTTTCTAATCGATGATTTAACTCTATATCTGATATATGAGGAAATCGTTCTAATATCCATTTTTTCGCCCCCCCTGAACAAAAGGCGTTGATAAAATTTCTTTTATCAACGCC
>NZ_JAAHGK010001657.1:0-1351 GCF_010672505.1 Okeania sp. SIO2B9
TGTAGGAGACAGAAGAAATGGGAATGAGCGAGGAGGTAGGAGTAAGAATTGTAAGAGTGATTTTTCTGCCCAACTATGCGCCTAAAATACTAACTTTTTGAGCGTTTTAGACGTGATACCATACACTTTTTTCGAGCCCAAAAAGGCACTTGTCTTTATATGTCAATGCTTTTAGATTTAATTAGCCAGCCCTAATTACTTATTACTAATTGCTGATAGCTGACTGCTAATAGCTTAATGCTTACCTAAAAACTTTGTTCTTTTATTGCGAATAGGGCAATATAGCTCTTCCCAGAAAGCGTGAAGTATACTTTAAGTCTTGAGCTTATTTATTTATTCTTTTACTTAACTACTGTTGCTATATCTCAGTAGAGTCAGAAAAACTAATGAAAGTAAAAATACGGATACTAATTTCTCTATTCGTAAACATTTTCCTCCTATTCCTTCTTCTTTATTCTGGTTCTTTCTTCCCTCCTGACTCCTGACTCCTGACTCCTGACTCCTCCATTAAAAAACTGTAAATTTTTTGTGGTTCTAAATCCTGCATAACTGTCAATAATTCAGTCATTTTAAAACTCTGACGCTGGAGCTGTACTTGTAAAGTAGTCATAGGATCGGAACCAGAAGCGATGAGAAATTCCAACTTTGAAATATTCGGCCATTTACCTATTTCTGTTAATATTTTAGCGATCGCCTCCAAATAAGGATGATTTGATTGTTGATACCATTCAGATGTAATTAATGTTGCTTTTTCTAAACCAAAATTCACTATTAAAGGTGCTTGAGCAAAAACCGCTGTTGCCACTGCTCTAGTTTCTTCCCGCAACAGAAAATCATCTTCTTTGATTAAACTGCGTAATTTTTCCAAATATTCATAGCGCTGTTGAACCGGATTTTTCAGACTTGCAATATAAGAATTATCGGCAAATTTTCCTTCTGTGTTTTGATAATTCCAATTAATAGCAATTGTCACTAAATAACTGCGTAACAACATATGACCTAATTTTTGCGCCTTAGTCGCCAAATAAGCAGAATTATAATCTGTTGTTTCAATTAACAAAGGAACTCGATCTACTACTTCAATTCCATAACCATTTAAACCTGCTATTTTCCGGGGATTATTTGTAATCAAACGAATTTTCTTCACACCCAAATCATTTAATATTTGTGCTCCCACACCATAGTTGCGCAAATCTGCTGGAAACCCTAATCTTTCATTAGCTTCGACTGTATCTAATCCCATATCCTGCAATGAATAAGCTTTCATTTTATTAATTAAACCTATTCCCCTACCCTCTTGTCGCAAATAGACGACCACTCCCGCAGTCCCACATGTCTAACCCAATTTTTG
>NZ_JAAHGK010001658.1:0-1351 GCF_010672505.1 Okeania sp. SIO2B9
TGAGGGATGCGGTCGGCTTGACCGTTGATGCCTGTGGATGAGTAGCCGCCGACGGTCTCACAAGAAGCAGGAAGTAAACATTAAAATATCACGCTATGTGACGTTTTATATCAGTTTTATGAAGCAGAGATGGTATAACTAAAAAAAACGTATTGCTATACTTTTTTAAATAATAGAGTTGTTGGGAATTAAGCTAAAAAAATGGCTAAAACCCTTATTAGTCAAAGTTTATAGTGTTTTTAAAGCCTCAAATGCTCAAAAGCTTATATAGTAAACTTTTGAGGCTTTTGAATTTTTATTTCCCAACAACTCTAATGATTAAAGTTAGAGAAACTCAGGTCGAAGTCTACTATTAATATCATGTCCTCATATCCGAAGGCAATCGTTTGTATAAACCCAAGGGTGAATATCTACAGATTTAAGTTTTTTTCTTGCTCAATAGCCTTCCTTCCTTTTCCCTCTTCCAACTTCGGTCTTCCTTACCTTCGCGCTTACAATACCGATGCTACCGGACATGATATAAGTTAGAAAAAATGTAAAGTCTTAGCTAATAAAGAGACTGCACTAATAACTCCAATAATAATCATCAAGTTATTGAAGTATTTTGATAATTTATTGGCAATATTTTTGTCTGGCAAGGTACGGTTAACAATCTGCCAATCTGAAGATAAGACTAAACTAGATAAACCACGCCAAATATCAGCATCAATTAAAGTTTGCTCTTTTTTTATTCCGGTTACAACTACAATTAAACTCTGTTGAGTTGGCAAGCGATATTCTTTCAATTCCACAGCTAATTCCTGTTGACGTTGGGGTGAAGTTTCGGCAATTTTATTAGTGGTATTTGGCAACTTATCTTGGAGTATTTTTTTAGCTTGTTCAGTATTAGTTAATTTTTGTAGATGCTGAAAATCAACTTGAAAACCAAGCTCTCCTCCTAAACTTACAGCTTGACTAATTTCTACTGTGAAATGTTGTCTTTCTTCTGTATTTAAAGCAGCAGCAGCCAACATTCGTAAAGTTCTTTCATTATCTGGATAATCTGAAATTACCCAAGCTATGGAAATCCGAATTTGACGGTCGGCAAAATCAACTCGCTCTGTAGGTTCGATACCTGTTAATAAACACAGTAAGTTATTATTTTTCCTACTTAAAACTACTGAAGCAGACTCACTATCAATTAGTTTATTTGCTTCCTGAAGTATAGCAGGCAAATTTTGTTTATCTATTCTAGTTTTACTCTCTTCAGTAACCTTTAGCCAACGATAATCATCATCTTGATAAAAGCCTCTACTTTCAATATATATTTCCATATAAATCTCCTGTTTTAAATTTGATAATTTGAAGAAGA
>NZ_JAAHGK010001659.1:0-1347 GCF_010672505.1 Okeania sp. SIO2B9
TCATAATAAATTTAATTTTAGTTGTAATTTTTGTGGATTTTGGAACTTATAGGAGATTTTATTAGCAGAAATTTAAGCAATTTTTACTTGATTTTATTCATTATTTATTGAGTTAAAATATTTATAATTAGTAAATAATAATGTATGTAATTTATCAGCTCTGATTTATCTGGTAAATATTAAGATGATAAATGCTTTACAGTGTAAGGATTTTGCACTATAATATGCCTTTGGAGGCATAATTTTCTACAAACCTTACTAGAAATAGGTTTAAACTCACTTGATAAATTAGCTCTTTAAAAAAAATATTTATTAGCCTCAAGACTACAGACTAAATCATTGAAAATCAAATTGATTAATTAATTTAATTTAGATTAGTGAAAATTCTACTTATAATTTCAGCACTTATACTTGGGTTATTGGGGATCTTGGAAATAGGACTCCGAGTTATAGTGGGTTTTGGTAATCCTCTAACTTATATTGCAGATAATCAAATTGGTTATCTCTTAACACCAAATCAAAATGTTAGTCGCTTTGGAAATCGCATCAAAATCAATCAGTATTCTATGCGGTCAAAACCAATAGAAGAGTCAAAAGAAAATAATACATTGAGAATATTTCTCGTAGGAGATTCTGTAGCTAATGGTAATTGGTGGACTGACCAAAATAACACAGTTTCCGCAATTATAGAGAATTCTTTAAGTGAAAAATTAGGTAAAGATAAAATTGTTGAAGTTCTTAATGCTTCAGCTAATTCTTGGGGTCCGAGAAATGAATTGGCTTATTTAGAAAAGTTCGGTTTGTTTAATTCTCAAATAGTAATATTACTAATTAATACCGATGATTTATTTGCCAAAGCACCTAGTTCATCAGTGGTAGGAGTAGACCGGAATTATCCAGATAAAAAACCTTCTTCAGCTATGGCAGAATTGATCAATCGTTATTTTTTAAAAGCTCCAAAAGTTCGTGAAATTAAAGAAGAAGGCGATCGGGTTGGTTTTAATTTAGTGGCAATTAAAAAAATTTCTGAATTGGCTAATCAAAATAATGCTAAATTCATTCTAGCAATGACTCCTTTACTAAGGGAAGTGGGTGAACCTGGACCCCGTGATTATGAAATTAAAACTCGTAAACGTTTAGAAGAATTTACTCAGGCAGAGAATATTTTATATCTAGATTTACTACCTATCTTTAAATCTGTCTCAGAATCAGATAGTTTATATCGAGACCATATTCATTTAAGTCCTGAAGGTAATCTAGTTATTAGTGAAGTAATTAGTAAATCAATTTTAGAGAAGAATCAACTATAAAAATCTGTACAGAATTTGTCAGAAACTCAACACTGTA
>NZ_JAAHGK010000166.1:0-8260 GCF_010672505.1 Okeania sp. SIO2B9
CACCAGAAAAAAATCAGACTTAATTACTGACTTTAGGTTGAGAAAAAATTTATGCTATTATTTCTTGATTTTAATAGCATAAATTTTTTCTCAACCTAAAGTCAGTAATTAAGTCTGATTTTTTTCTGGTGTATATCCTTTCTAATCATCAGCTATGACCAAAAAAATTAGGTCTCAAACCTCCCCTTTTAAGGGGATAAAAAAGAAAATTCAGCATCTTCAAAGCTTCCTATTACAAAAGGTAATGATAACTGATAACTTAATTAACATCATCAAGACCAATTATATCTCCTTTAATTCTAATATCATCAGAGTTTAAAAATTAAAAATAATCCTCCAATTTCATTGCTCTATACCCTAAGTATTAGAAATATCCAAATCAAAAATTTTATGTTTTAATTATAGAATTATAGTTATTTCAGTTTAGCTTGATACAAGCGCTTCTTACCTTGAAAGAGTTTCATTCTTATTTGAAATGACTATATATCATCCTTGGCTAAACTAAACTGTAGTAGGGGTTAGGCAACTAAGCTCCTAGAAGCTTTAATTATGATCTATGTTTTTTTCTCCTTCCTTCTTCCCTCTTCCTTCCGATATTGCTATCCTATAAAGAAGTAACCTAATATTAACTTCCCCTACTTAACTATGACCGAAAAATCTCAGCGCATTTGTATCCTTGGTGGTGGCTTTGGTGGACTTTATACCGCCCTTCGCCTAATCCAGTTTCCCTGGCAACCGTCAGAAAAACCAGAAATAATTCTGATAGACCAGCGCGATCGCTTCCTCTTTGCCCCACTATTATATGAACTTGTGACCGGGGAATTACAAACCTGGGAAATAGCTCCACCATTTGAAGAGTTATTCACCAACACCAACATTCGTTTTTGTCAAGGCGTTATCTCTGAAATTGATATCAACCAACAACAAGTAAAACTAGAAAACGGTCAAGCATTCAGTTACGACCGCCTCGTTTTAGCTATGGGAGGTGAAACGCCAATGGAAATGGCAAAAGGTGCGGCCGAATATGCAATCCCATTCCGCACCATTGATGATGCTTACCGTCTCCAAGAAAAGTTACGAGTTTTAGAAGCATCAGACCGCGAAAAAATTCGAGTCGCCATTGCCGGGGGTGGTTATAGCGGGGTAGAATTAGCTTGTAAATTAGCAGATCGTTTGCAATACAAGGGGCGAATTAGATTAGTCGAACGCAGCGATATGATTCTGCGAACATCCCCAGAATTTAACCGGGAAGCAGCTTCTCAAGCATTGTCTGAAAGAAATATTTGGATTGACTTAGAAACAGAAATTGAGTCTATTGAAGCTAATCAAATTTCCTTAAAGTACAAAGGGCAAGTTGACACCATTCCTGTAGATATTGTTTTGTGGACAGTGGGTACAAAAGTCGCCCCAGTAGTAAAGTCATTACCATTGAAAAAAAATCAGCGTGACCAAATCATCACCAGTGCAACTCTACAAGTGCAAGACAATACACAAATCTTTGCTCTCGGAGATTTAGCAGACTGCCAAGATGCAGACGGACAAAAAGTACCCACCACTGCTCAAGTAGCGATACAACAATCTGATTATGTTGCCTGGAATATCTGGGCATCTGTAACTGGGCGACCTTTGTTACCATTCCGCTATCAGCCATTGGGTGAAATGATGGCATTGGGACTTGACAACGCGACTCTTACCAGTTTAGGAATTAAACTGGATGGTCAGGTAGCACATTTGGCAAGACGTTTAGTTTATTTGTATCGCTTGCCCACATTGGATCATCAAATGAAAGTTGCTTTCAACTGGATAGTTAATCCTATTCAAGAGGCACTATCAAGTTTTTCAACAACTAATAATTAATCATTAATCATTACCTTTGCTTAAAATCGATAGGATTGGCGAAAAAGATTTTTTGTCTTTATTTCTTCTTCAAAGAAGAGACTTTAAAGCTTAATTATTCCGTAAAGTTTCCTGATGATTAGTTCTTTTTTTCCTTCTAATCATCTTTACATTCATGTTGAACATCACTATCGTGTTTTGTTTATTTGACCCTAAATTTATGATTAAAGACTGGTAGGCAAGGAATATGGAAAAAAAGGTTAAAAAATACTCCCCACCTCCCCATCTCTTTTTAAATAGATCAGGACTTACGCAAAATATAAATATACACAATATGTATGGGTTAACGGCAGTGATGACTACTAAATATGGTTAAATGCGTAAGTCCTGTAGATATTAAATGGGTTCTATATAGCAACTGCCATGACTACTGTTGACTTATGGAATATCTAAAACAAGGGAATATCAATCTTCCTCTTTCTTCTTTCTTCTTTCTTTTTTCTTCTTTTTTAGTTCTTACTTCTTCTTAAATATGACTAAAGTTATTTTACTTGATGCTGTAGGCACTTTATTTGGTGTGCGCGATAGTGTAGGTGAGATTTATCAACAGTTTGCCAGTCAGTGGGGAGTTGATGTTTCGCCTTCTGCTGTAAATGCAGCTTTTTTTGAAAGTTTTAAAATAGCTCCACCGATGGCATTTCCTGGAGTTGAGTCTACTAAAATACCCGAACAGGAGTTTGAGTGGTGGTGCGAAGTCGCTACTGCAACTTACAAAAAACTGGGAGTATTTGAGCAGTTTTCTGATTTCAGGAGTTTTTTTAGAGAACTTTACAATCATTTTGCTACTGCTGCACCTTGGTTTGTTTATCCTGATGTGAAACCTGCATTAACTAAGTGGCGCGATCGTGGAATCCAGTTAGCAGTTTTATCTAATTTTGATTCTCGACTTTATCCAGTTTTAGCAGTGTTGAAATTAGCAGATTTTTTTGATCATGTGACTATTTCTACAGAAGTAGGAGCAGCTAAACCTGATCGAAAAATATTTGTCGCTGCTTTACAAAAATGTGGTTGTGCTATTGAAGAAGTTGTGCATATTGGAGATAGTTTAACTGCTGATTATAAGGGTGCAATTAATATAGGAATAAAAGCATTTTTATTAAATAGAAACACGGTTTTACAACCAGAGGAAGATCACTTTGCTACTCTTCTTGATTGTTTTGATTATAGCTTTAGTTAGGTAAATTGAGGGGTCATACCCTCTAATTTAGAACTTTTTCAAGCAATTATTATTATAGTTTATTATAAATTAGATAACAATTATTAAACTGTTATGATCGAGATACAAAATATTGGTATGATTAAATGCAGGATGGTAGAAACCTCCAAAAAGTAGATGTTGACAATATAAATCTGCTCAGTTGGGCAGATTTTTTTTGAGTATTAATACAAGCAAGATAATCTGATATTAAACTTATTTTAAGTAAAAACTTCAAATTAAGCCCAACAAATAATGGCCTTGCTAAAATCTAATGGTAACTAGCTGAAAGTAAAATTGAAAAACTTATGTTTTTCGTTGATACTTAATCTAAAAATCATTACCACTTAGCAATGCCCAAATAATTAGTGAAAATTAGAAGTTTTGCAGCAACTTATTCGATATACTTACAGAGTTACTATAGCTGCCCTCGGCAAGGTTGTATAAAAATATCTGGCAAAAGGGAAACCGGATCTGGGAACAGTAACTGTTGCAACCCTGCGTTGGCAAAAGATACTCCTGGTACCTCACTCCTGTCAGGGGATAGGGATAAAAGTTTTAAGCTTTTATCTATTTTTTGACTTTTTACAAATGATTTACGATTGCTATATATATAGTGGGACTTACACAAAATAGAATAGGCATTTTTAGGGCATTGACGTAATTTCTTTATCTAGACTGACAAGAGCGCCATTTTTTGACCATAAAATGTTTAAGTCCCAATAGTCAAACCCCTCAAAGGCTGAAAAATATTAAGTCTGGTAAATTACCTATAAGCTAAGACTAAGAGACATTTTTGTTTTATATTCTCTGTTTCTTCTATTAGTTAATTGGATATAGCGAATTAATCAAAAGTATAGCATTATTTTTGGTAATTTGTATCAGGTATAGGAGCCATTTATAATTTGCTCAAAGCTGAAAAACAGAAAAAATAAACATGAAAATAACACAAAAAAAACAATCAACAAAATCTCAAAACTGGTGTATTGAAAAATTACCAGGCTTAAGTAAACAACACCAAGAATTACTAATAGAATATGGCATTACTACTACGAGAAAACTACTAGAAATAACCCACACCCCCCAGGAAAAATTCACCCTAGCAAATCAACTACAAATTCATCTTCAATATATCAAGAAATGGGTGGCATTAGCAGACTTAGCTAGAGTTCCTAGTATCGGCTGTCAATACTGTGGACTTCTGCTCCATGCTGGTATTGTTTCAGTTACTCAACTAGCTCAAATACCTATCCACAGGTTGCACCAACAAATCCTAAAATTACAGGTATCAACTATGCAAAGACGTGACCTTTGTCCCACTGTCGATCTGGTTCAAAAATGGATTCAACAAGCTCAATTTTTGGGTGCATATCAATTTTGAATAAAGCCAAAAATTTATCGCTTTTAGGGAATAGGGAACAGGGAATAGACATCTCCAGAAAAGAGGCAACAGGCAACAGGCAACAGGGAGAAATAATTGATAATTTATGGATAATAATTGATTTTATTTTTGATTTTTACCAGATGTCTAATAGGAAAAAAGTATTTTTGCAAATATGAGATGCACCCCAATTTTTATCGTCTGTTTGAAGGAGCGGTACCTGCTTTTGGCAAAGGAGTAATATCAAATCCTGTTGAATACTTATCATATATTTGGGGGTGGGGAGTACAGGAGTAGGGGAGTAGGGGAGATTGAAGGCTTGAAGTAACTGAAGTAATTATAGAATTATAAACATATATTATATAACCTGATTCTATATCAGAAATACCTGATCACGAGCTAGAGAAATAGAAGTAGGGGATTTGATAATTGTTTTTTCAAAGCATCTATTCTAGCTTTATGTTCTTCTATCGTAGTGGGGATAACAAACAAATTTTCTGTATTAGAGGTATCTATTTGAGAATCATTATTTGCTGTTGAATTTTGCAGTGTTTGAGCTTGGTTAAGATATTTGCTAGCTTTCTGATTATCTCCTAATTGAACATAAATCATAGCTAAAGTTTGAAGAGTTTCTGCTTCAGCTTTTGTATCATTTTCTGCTATTTGAATTTTCAGGGTTTCATCGAAGGAGTTTTTAGCCTTTTCTATTTCCCCTAAACTAAAGTAAACCATACCAATTTGACGAAGCATAAAAGCTTGTTGAGTGATATTTTTTAGTTCTCGAAATAGTTGTAATGATTGGTTGAAAGTATCTAGACTTTGTTGTTTTTCTCCAAGGTCAGAGTAAACTATGCCAATAGAAGCTAATACATAAGCTTTTCCTTCTTGATGGTTAAGTTTTTCCCTCAAAGAGAGAACTTGCTGATAATATTCTAGAGATTTTTGATAGTTACTTAAGGAATAGTAAACTAAGCCAATCATATTAAGAGAATTAGCAGCTTTTACCTCATCACCTGCTATTTGATATAGTTTTGCTGCCTCTTGAAATTTTTCTATTGCTTTTTGTTGAGATTCTGCTGTTTGTTGTTTAAAAAGTTGGAGACCTTCTCGATCAGCTTTTTGAGCAGCATCCAAATTTGAGTCTTTTGTTTCTGTCTTTTGAGTAATTAGGGGGCAGGAAGAAGGAAGAAGGAAGGATAAATTGACTTCCTGTCAAGATAGTTGTCGTAGATAAGGCTAAAGTATTGTGGTAAATTTGAGCAATTAATTTATGTATTGTTTTTCAATTATACATATTTACCTATTTTACCTATGAGCATAATTTTTCTACTATTGTATCTCAAGAAAATTTTTGCTTTCCTAGTTTCGTTTAAAGTAGAGAGCGTAAATATACAGAAAATTCCAACTTTCAAATCTTCTTCCTTCTTCCTTCTTCCCTCTTCCTTCTTCAATGTCTATGAAGTACAGATATTAACAATTAAATGTTTCCAGTGCGGGCATCTTGCCCGCTATGGGTGTAGCTCCAAGGTGGAATTTGCCCTCTTCCTTATCAGAAAATATCTACTTTTTCCCTATTCCTTCTTCCCTCTTCCTTCTTCCCTATTCCTTCTTCAATACCTCATAAATTCAGGACTACCAAAAATTAATGCTGCCCTCAATTCGGGAGAACTATTTTCAATTACTGTGCGAGTTTGAGCAGAAAAGTTATTACCCAAAGTCGCCATTAATTTTTCCGCACTAATAGGTTTACCTCTACCCAATAAACCACCAGATAAAGGTACGGCTAAACTACTACGTCGAATCATTGTATCTGAACTTAACCATGCTTCTTTCGTATTTTTATAACCGTCAGGAGTAACACAACCATAAAGAGGCATTCCTAACTGGTCTAAAATCCCATTAATAGGTCGAAAATTATCAACTTCGTTACCAATAGCTCTCATGGCAGAAGCTACAAAATGATAAGGATTTTTAAACTTACTATTGTGTGTTTCTACTTGCCAAAATTCTGAACTATTGAAGAGAGTTTTTAATACCTCAGAAATATCTCCTTCACTCTCTAAAAAAATCTGAGCTAAAGTTTTAACTAAAGATTCTGGCGGTTGGTCTAACACAAAAGTTTGAGCTAATTTATAACTAATATGTTTAGCTGTGGCAGGATGGTTAGCCAAAATATCTAAAGCAATTTCACCTTCAGCAATACCATTTTCTTTAATTGTTTGTCCGAGAAAAAATTTATCCCCCGGTTCGTGACGTTTTTCATCAAAGAAAAATCCATCTACATCTTCAGCTCTTTTAGCATTAGGAGGTAAACCCCAACCAGTAAAAATCTTTGCTAAAGCAATAATATCATCTTGAGTATAGCCTCCATCCACACCTAAAGTATGTAATTCTAATAATTCTCTAGCATAATTTTCATTGATTTTTCCCTGATGACTCCGCCAATTATCCAAATAAATTAACATCGCTGGATGATGAGCAGTAGCACCTAATAATTCTCTAAATTTTCCCAAAACATGAGGTCTAATTGCCTGCTGTTCGTAAGAGCTAAAATATAAACGATTTAATCCTTGACGACCAAAAACATTAAAGTGATTGTACCAAAAATCTACCATTACTTCTTCTAAGTGACGCGGACTTTCTAGAGTGCGCAGAAAACGTCCTTTAGTAGCTTGTAAAAATATTTTTTGTTCAAAACGTCCTTTGATTCTATTTAATCCTCTCTGGTCTAATTTTAATTCTTTTCCCTGTTGCTGAAGTTGTTGTAATTCTGTGATTATTTCACCAGGTTTTAGAGGCAATGTATCGAGATATTCTAGCTTTTTAGTTAATAGTTTTGGGTAGGGAATAGAATCAGGTTGTAATTGAGATTGAATATAAGCTTCTACACCAATATTTTTAATCTTTTCAATTTGCCCAGGAGTTGGTCCGAAACTAAGTCGATTAATTAGGTGTAAAATTTTAATATCAGTCATTTCAGTTATCAGTTATCAGTGGGGTAATATAATTTCCTTGATTGTCATAAAATGCGTAGGGGTGAATAGTCATTCACCCCCACAATATAGACTCTTATCTTTAATACTAAATAATACTGATGCTACCGGATTAGATATAACACACTTATCGGAAAATAATATTATTTAGAAATCGAACAATTTAACCCTGCATCTTCAGGTTTTGAATACTTCTCAGGAATAAATACGAAGTTAAACACTTGATTATCACAACGAACAACCTTAACTAACTCCAGGGGGTGTTTTTTGCGATCGCCAGTCCTCGGTTGAAATGTAATTTCTCCTGTTACCCCATCAACGCGGAAATTTTCACCTGCCAATATCTTCTTAATTTCCCGACGATGTTTTTCCCCATTTTCCTCAATTCCTTTGATTAGCACCTGAGCAGCATCATAACTCAAAGCTGTACGATCGCTAACAGGACCTCCCCACAATTCTTTAGCAGTCTTAGCAAAATTATCTTTGGGATTGTTCAAATGATGCCAATTAACGGTGACCATAAGTTTTTCCAAGAGTTGGGGTTGACCAATCTCTAGGGTTTTGGGACTGTAAATTGAGGAATCACTAACTATCCAGTTTTGACCATCATTTTCTTCGATGATTTTCAGAGCATGAGCAAAGGAATCAGTCACTTGCCCATCTGGGACAAGAACAATAGCTGATTTACCATATTTTCTGACTTTTTGGATAGCATTTTTAGCATTAAAATTAGGCCGAGAAATATCAAATGAATCAATGAGATATCCTCCTTTTTCTGAGAGTTTTTGTTTAAAA